>NZ_CFKZQR010000045.1:0-16413 GCF_985070215.1 Mobiluncus sp.
AGCTGCCATTATTGGCAGCTACCCGGCTATTCTCCACCTTTATCCGCAACCCAGCGAGTAGCCTCTGATTCTCGCACCTAAATTCCGGTGTCTATGCTCCGGATTTTCTGCCATGTTTAGGTGTGAAACTTCCTTGGTTTTTGGAACAGTTGCACGAACGACCGATCTCGACCCACAATCCGGGTTTTTGCTGACCCGTTTTTTCTCAACCTGCAGGTAGGTGCGATTCTAATTTTGCGGAGCCGGCACTGAGCAGAGTGAAATCGGTCATTCGTGCAAAACAGCCCCGGTATAGGGATTCATCGCGCGGTGCTCGGGCTTCGAACTCGCGATTTTTCGCATTCGGGGGTTGTGAGACGATGGAGTCATGGCGAAAGAAAAAACGGTTTACGTGTGCTCCAACTGCGGGGAGGAATGGCCCAAATGGGCTGGTCAATGCCGCGGCTGCGGCCAGTGGGGCACCTTGGAAGAAAACGTGGTCCTGGCGAAAAGCTCCGCCCGCGGGGGTGCCGGAATCGCGGTGCGCGGTTCCGGCAGCTACGGGCGTCCGGCATCTCCGGCCAAACCCATTGGCCAGTACTCCACCGAGCGGGCCGTACGCCTCCCCACCGGCGTGGGCGAATTCGACCGGGTTCTCAGCGGCGGTATCGTACCCGGTGCGGTCATCCTGTTGGCTGGAGAGCCCGGAATCGGAAAGTCAACGCTACTGTTAGAGGTCGCCGCCCAGATTGCCCAAGGCACAGTCTCGCCCTCGCCCGACGCTGGTGGGAACTCCCGGCTACGCTTGGTTTCCCCCGATTCACCGAATCCCGCCACTGCGGATGCGGAAGGAAAAACTGTCCTGTACCTTACCGGCGAAGAAACCGCCGAAGCGGTGTTGTCCCGGGCGAAACGTATCGGTGGAGTGGCGGACAACCTTTACCTAGCAGCCGAAACCCAGGTCTCGCAAGCCCTGGCTCAAATCGAGACAATCAGCCCGGTTTTAACCATCATCGATTCCATTCAGACCTTGACCGATCCCACTATGGACACATCTATCGGCGGCCCGGCTCAGGTTCGTGAAGTCGCAGCCCGGCTCATTGACACGGCCAAAAGCCGCCACATGGCACTGGTCCTGGTGGGGCACGTCACCAAGGACGGGGCGGTGGCAGGTCCACGCACCCTGGAACACCTGGTGGACGTAGTGTGCCAGTTTGAAGGCGAACGAACCGGAGAGCTACGGCTGTTGCGCGCTGTGAAAAACCGCTACGGCCCTACGGATGCGGTCGGTTTCTTTCAAATGGTCGAATCCGGCATCGAAGGCATCGAGGACCCCAGCGGTCTGTTCCTCAGCAAAACGGCCGAGCCGGTGCCCGGGGCCTGCGTGACCATGTCGCTGGAAGGTCGGCGCGCCCTGCCTATAGAGATAGAAGCCCTGGCCACCCCCATTGCGGGCGGTTCCCCGCGGCGCACTGTTTCCGGTCTGGATTACTCACGCACCGCCATGATGCTGGCTGTCCTGCAAGCCCGACTAAAACTGCCTTTCGGTACTTTGGACGCTTACGTCTCTACAGTTGGCGGAGCCAGAGCGGTCGAGCCGGCAGTGGACTTGGCAGTTGCGCTCGCGGCGGCCTCTGCGGTGACGGGCCAGGTCATCGACCCTGGTCTGGTGGCTTTCGGGGAAGTCTCGTTGACCGGAGAAATCCGTTCCTGCACTTCGGTGTCTCGCCGGGTAGCGGAGGCGGCTCGGCTGGGGTTCACTGGCGCTATTGTGCCGGCCGCCGCTGCGGGAGGTTTGCAGGCCCCGCGGGGATTCAAGATTCAAGCTGCCGCAAACCTGCGTGAAGCGATGAGCCTGGCCCTACGCCGCGCCCCCGCCTCGCCTCCAGACCACGAAATCTGAGTTAAACCGAAACGGAACTTTTCGCACGCCTGGTATGTCACAATAAATACACCCCGACTACCGAAAGGACCTGATATGAACCGAAAACATTTCATTGTCACGGTATGTGCCCTCGCTATGGCGGGAGCATCTACCATCACCTGCGCCGCCGCTAACGCTGAGGGCTTCAACCAGCTCGCGGGCACTAACCGCTACGAAACCTCCGTAGCGATTTCTCGCCACGCCTACCCCAGTTCAGCGGAAAATGTTTACCTGGCACGCGGCGATGTTTTAGCCGATGCTCTCTCGGCAGGATCCCTGCCGGGCGGCCCGATTGTTCTGGTCAATCCCCACGGCAACAACGATGCTGCCACCCAGTATGTAGCAAGTTTGAAAGTCAGCGGCAAAGTCATTGCCTTGGGCGGGCCGGGCGTAGTTTCCGATGCAGCCTTGACCCAAGTGGCTGGGGATAAACCGACCGCCCGGATTTTCGGGGCTAACCGCTATGAAACTTCAGCTAAGATTGCCGCAGCTGCTTTCCCGAGCGGCGCCAAAGTGGCTTATATCGCCAATGGTGCCGGGGATGGCTCCCCCGATGCGGTAGCTGGCGGGGTTCTCACGGACGGCCCGGTCATTTTGGTCAATCCCAGCGGAAATAACGCTTTCGCCGCTAATGCGATTAAGGCACTTGGAGCTCAAAAAGTCACTGCCTTGGGCGGGCCGGGCGCCGTGTCCGCGGAGGTGCTTGCCGAAGTTGCCCAGGGGGCAGACACCGCCCGCTTGCAGGGTGAGAACCGCTACGCCACCTCCCTAGCTATCGCCAACTACGCTTTCCCCGGTCACAAGGGGAACTTCTACGTGGCTCGCGGTGATGTGTTGGCTGATTCTGTTTCCGGGGGAGCGCTCCAGGACGGTCCCATCATCCTGTCCTCCACCATGCCGAATCCGGGAATGAATATCGCCGCTGGTTACGTGCAAAATAACGCGGCTTCTCCCATTTTCTTAGGCGGTAGCATCTGGGATCCGCAGGTCATGCAGATGATTGCCAGCGGCACCGGATACACTCAGCCGGCTCAGCCGGCTCAGCCCGCTCAACCAGAGCAACCGCAGCAACCAAAGAATCCAGGTAATGCGGCCGGTTCCGCGGAGCAAGCCGCCGCCCAGGAGGAAGCGGATATCCATGCCGGCATTAATGCCCGGCGTGCCCAGGACGGCATCGCTCCGCTGACTCGCGACCCCGCTATGGATGCCCTCGCCCGCGCCTGGTCGCAGCATATGGCTCAAACCGGCGAATTCGAGCATTCCAATAATGCCCCGAACGGCATCCGCTCGATTCTCGGCTCGAAGTGCATGGCAGTAGGCGAAAACATTGACTGGCACATGGGCTTCTTCCCTGCTGGTCAGGGCGGCAGCAAGCACGTCACCAACTGGATTCACTCGCCCGGGCATTTCGCGAACCTGATGAACGCCGGCTTCACCACCACCGGTATCGGGGTGTGGTTCGACGGGCCGAATTCGTCCTACGCGACCCAGATGTTCTGCCGGTAAAGGCTTCCTGAACAGGCAAAACACCTAACTTGACCAAGTTTTTCTAACTTAATAAACTTTTTGGGGCTGGCACACGCCAGCCCCAAAAAGCATTAATCCCAAAACAGCGCCAAATTGGCCGATTCTCAGTCAGAGAACTCGATAGCTGTGCCGCCGCGGGACACGGCCTCGACACGGCCCGTCTGGGAGTTACGGCGGAACACGGCATGGGAAACCCCTGCCAGTTCCTCAGCCAACATCGTCTTTGGCTCGATAAAGAACCCGGTATCACCAGGCATAACACCGCCGGAAGGCATGTAGTAAACCTTGGTGTCGCTGTTCAAGTACAAACTGCCTTCAACAACGCAGTCGTCTCCCAGCGGAACCGCCAGACCGGAGTTCGCCCCCATGTGGCAGTCCTTACCCAAGGACACCCGCTTGTGAACTCCCACCGCCAAAGTACCCGCGGTGGAGGCACCACCAGCCAGAGTCGTGCCTTCGTCCACGGTCACGCCCTGGGACAAACGTCCCTCAATCCGGGCCGCGCCCAAGGTTCCCGCGTTATAGTTCACGAACCCGGTGTAGCCAATCTCGGTACCCGGATGCAGATAAGCCCCCAACCGCACGTTCTCGGTATTGGCAATCCGCACCCCGTCCGGGGTCACGTAGGTGGTCATCCGGGGAATCCGATCCACGCAACGGATGTTGGCACCGATGCCGTACTTGGTCATCAGGCGCAGACGGGTTTCCTCAAAGTCCTCGTAATCACAAGCCCCCCGGCTGGTCCACGCCACCAGGTTCAGCTTGTCGAACAAGCCTTCCAGACTCAAGGTGTTGGGTTTCACCATCCGCCACGACAGGGCGTGCAAACGCAAGTAGCCATCGGGAGCGCTTTGGACATCGTCCTCCAAATCGGCGCTCACGGTGATGACCTTGTTAATAATCAGGCGGGCATCGTCCTTGCCCTCCAGGTGCGCCAGCTTCGCGGTCAGTTCTTTTGCCTTCGCCTCGTCCACTTCGCCCTCATAAATGTAAGGGTACCAAGTGTCCAGCGACTTTCCGCTCTCAGTTTCGGCCGTCAGGCCCACACCCCAAACTTTCTTAACCATGTTTTCCTTCTCTCTAGTTGTCAACGCTGTTGTCTCGCCCACCGGCGTCGGGACGCGTCAGGCGGCGCGATCAACCGGACAGGGCAGGGAGACGTAAAAGTCGATTACTTGGCAGACCGAGAACGCAGATTCTCGTAGTGACGCTCGGCGTGGCCGATGTAAACCTGACGCGGGCGAGCAATCTTGGTCGCCGGATCGGCAATCATCTCGCGGTACTGGGCAATCCAGCCCGGCAGACGGCCCACCGCAAACAACGGGGTAAACATCTTCATCGGGAAGCCCATCGCACGGTAAATCAAGCCAGTGTAAAAGTCCACGTTCGGGTACAAGTTACGGGAAACGAAGTAATCATCGCTCAACGCGATACCTTCCAGCTCCAGCGCCAGATCCAGCAGCTTGTCGGCCTTGCCCAGACGGCTCAACACTTCGTGAGCGGATTCTTTCACGATGGCGGCACGCGGGTCGTAAGCCTTGTATACGCGGTGGCCGAAGCCCATCAGCTTGATGCCGTCCTCTTTATTCTTGACCTTATCGACGAAGGTCTTAACCGACATATCCGTATCTCGCAGCTGAATCAGCATGCGCAAC
This sequence comes from Mobiluncus sp., assembly GCF_985070215.1. Lineage (NCBI taxonomy): Bacteria > Bacillati > Actinomycetota > Actinomycetes > Actinomycetales > Actinomycetaceae > Mobiluncus > Mobiluncus sp. The sequence goes on from NZ_CFKZQR010000045.1 coordinate 5,086, forward strand.
ACCGCCTCGTTCGCCCCACCGTGCAGCGGACCAGCCAACGCGCCTACCCCGGAAGCCACCGAAGTGTACAGGTTCGCGTGAGATGAGCCCACAAAACGCACCGTCGAGGTCGAGCAGTTCTGTTCGTGGTCGGCGTGCAGAATAAACAGGCGGTCCAAAGCACGAACCATCGCCGGATCAATATCAAAGGACTGGTAGGGTAGCCCGAAACACATGCGGATAAAGTCCTCGGTCAAGTCCCGAGACGCGTCCGGGTACAGCTGAGGCAGGCCGGCGGCGCGCTTCGCGATGGTTGCGACCATGACGGAGAGCTTGGCCAGCAGTTGAATCGTGGCTTCTTCAAGCTGTTCAGGTTCGAGGGGGTTCAGAGTGTCCTCGTAGTAGGTCGCCAGACCGGCAACGCCCGCCTGCAGGATTGACATGGGGTGACCATTCGAGGGAAAGGCCGTAAAGAACGCCTTAAAGTCCTCGGGCAACAGACGGTTACGCTTGATTTTGTGAGTGAAGGTTTCCAGGGACTTCGCGTCGGGCAGGTCACCATAAATCAAGAGGTAGGCGACCTCTACGAAACTGGATTCCCGAGCCAGTTCCTCAATCGGGTAGCCGCGGTAACGCAACACCCCGTTAGCGCCGTCAATGTAGGTAATCTTGGATTCGCAGTTGGCGGTATTACCGAAACCGTAGTCCAAAGTGACGTTGCCAGTACTGCTCAACAGTTTGTTGATTTCAAGACCGTTGTTGCCTTGCGTGGCCTGGTGAAAAGGGGTATCCAATCGCTTCTGGTCAGACTGAATAAAGTACTCTCCGTTATTCTCACCCATGAGATTCCTCCTCGATGATTTTTATTTTCATATAAGCGCTGGTCCGGCAGCATTGCCAGGCTGGGGGACTTTGGGACTTAAGTCCTTAGGACTATAGTACTCCCGTTACCCGCGTTTCGTCCAATAGTTTTTGGCGTCAATAATTTAAATAAAAATCACCGGGGCGGTGCAGATTCGCTCTGCACCGTACTGTACGTTGAGGAGGCGTTCAGCGTTCAGTCAAGCCTCACAAAGGCACCGCTCACAGTGCCGGAATCAACCCTGGGGAGGCAGCGCGGCCACCATCGGGTCGTCCTTGTCGACCTTGCCCACCACCGAGGCCCCGCCAGGGGTCGGGTTATCAAAATCAGCAAAAAAGTCTCGATTGGCCCGCAAGAAGTCCGTCCACGGCGCGGGCAAGTCGTCCTCGTAATAGATTGCCTGCGGCGGGCACACCGGCTCGCAAGCTCCGCAATCCACGCATTCCAGCGGGTTGATGTACAGAGTGCGTTCGCCCTCATAAATGCAGTCGACCGGGCATTCGTCGACACAAGCCTTGTCTTTCACGTCCACGCAGGGTTGAGCTATCACGTATGTCATGAATCTATCCTACCCCGTGTCGTCAGGTTCGCCTGTCGGCTAGTCGTCTGTGCTTGGGGACGCGGCTGCGGCTTCACGAGCTTTTTGTGCGGCCAAATCTTTCGCGCACACCACCGCATTATCCGGCGCGTAGGTGTGAGTGTAGGTCTTGGAATCGACCTTTTTCCCATCCAAGTAGCGGGTACGCGTGTTGCTGACGGTAAAACCGGGCTGACCCGCCCCAGATGGCACGCACTTGGACCAATTGTTGATGGTCTGTTTCGGCTGCACATAGTTCGTCCGCGGACTTTGCGTTGACTCCACGGTGTAGTACTTGGTGCCCCAGATACGCATATGCAGCTGACCCCCGCCGGTCCATCCCTGCAGCACCACAGCCGTTGGATTCGGGTTTTTCCACTTCAAATCCAGGGAACCGGTCCACAAGGTGCATTCGCGTCCGGCCGGATAGCGGGTGAAGTAAACCCCATGAGGATTGAACTCAATCAAATCCATTCCCGCGAACCAAGCCGCATTCAAGGCTGTGACGCACATCTGGGACAAACCACCGCCGATGGCAGTGGTGTGCACACCGTTTTCAAAGACCCCCGAAGCACGCCAACCATTCTCGGGCGTCAACGGCCCCAAGTCACGTTCCAGGGAAAAGTCCTGTTTCGGGAGATACATTTTCCCAGTCAGAATCTGGGCCGCCCTGGTCAGATTACTGGTCCGTACACTGTCGGCAGTCAGCGGGGTGGCAAACTCCCCAATAATCTCTTTTACTCCGGCTTTATTGGCGTCATCGGTGGAGAACTGGGGAGGAATCGGGGTCAAATCGAGACTGACCTCACGGTTTTCCGTCGAAGTTGCTCCCAAGGTCACCCGGTCGGCCAATTCTTTCGGATCGAGTTTGGTTCCGTCCACGGATGCCACCACCTGGGGAGTTCCGGAACTAAAACTGAAACGAGCGTTAACCGGCTCGGTTTCCAAGCCCTTGGTGCTTCCCAAGGTGAATTTCTTGAGTTTCTCCCCGTCAAAACTAGCTTTCAGCTCCTCGCCGCGCAGAGACCAAGTGACGTCCTGACACAGTTCAGCAGTGGGAATTTCCAGGCTTTGCCCGCCGACGTTGAGCTTCACCGGGGCGCTCATCAGGGTTTTCGCCTCGCCCTCGGTGGCGGCGTCCAACTGGGCCTGGGTGGATTTCGGGGCACTAGATTTGCCCGGAAGTTTCAGGGGGGCCCCTTGCTTCCACCACGATGTTTGCAGCAGGGCGGTGGCGGCTTTCAGATTCAGCTCGCGTCCCGGACTGGGCTTGACCGGCTTTAGCTGACCCGCCTGACAATTAAAATCAGCTTCCTGCGGCGCGGACTTTAGATCCGCGGCCGCCGCGGAAACGGCTTTATAAAGCGCTTTTTCATCAATCTTCGATTTCAGGTCCAGCGCGCCAGCACCACCGATATGAGCAATTATCTTGACTGGGTTCAAGGAGAAATCGGCGACCTCATGCACGGAAGAGGGGAAATCGGGCTGCAGCCCCGCCACAGCTGGATCAACGTTCGCCGTCTTGGCGCCCAGTTTCACCGGGAACGGCTGCTTCAGCTTGTCCCCCAAATCGGAATCGAGCTTCTTAATGGCGGCATCGGGCGTCATTCCCCCGACAGAAACCCCCGCGATTGACGACCCTCGGGGCATGCTGCCCGACACGGCTACGGCCACCCCCACATAGGTCAAAGCTAAAACCCCAATGGCTGCGCCGATAAACACGGGAAACTTGCCGCTGCGTTTCTTGTCCTGCGCAAAACCGGGGAACATTTCAGTGGCGTTGGTAGTCCGCGCCCCACCCGGCGCTTTTCCTGCCGGTCTAGCGGGCCGGGGAACGGGACGGGGCATGGCAGGACGCGCCCCTTTAGGGGAGGCACCTGGCCTCGCACCTTTATTCACGTCTGGTTTGCCCATCGAATCCCCCCGCGGTATCCGCTCTTGGTACATCCGCCGAATTACTGCTCGCGGCGGCGACGCGCCGCATCTTTGTAGCGTGTTTCCGTATCTAAGATTACCTTACGAATCCGCACAGCTTCAGGAGTTACCTCGACACATTCATCATTTCCGGCAAATTCCAGGCTTTCCTCTAGGGTAAAGTTCATCGGCGGGGTCAGGCCTTCAAAAGCGTCCTGGGTGGAGGAACGCATGTTGGTCTGCTGTTTTTCCTTGGTAACGTTGACAATCATGTCATCGCCGCGCGGGTTCTCACCCACGACCTGGCCTTCGTAGACCTGCGAGCCGGGCTGAATGATGAAGCTGCCGCGCTCCTGCAGTTTAATCATGGCGTAAGGGCTGGCTTTCCCGGCGCGGTCCGCGATGAGCGAGCCGGTCGCACGCCCCTCGATCTCGCCTTGCCACGGCGCCCAACCGGAACTGACCGAGGAGGCAATCCCAGTGCCGCGCGTCTCGGTCAAAAACCGCGTCCGAAAACCAATCAAACCGCGGCTCGGCACGGTAAATTCCAGACGCACCCAGCCGGTTCCGTGGTTGGTCATCGTGTTCATCTGACCTTTACGTGCCGCCAGTAGCTGCGTCACCGTTCCCAAGTGTTCTTCCGGGACGTCCACGGTCAGGGCCTCCATCGGCTCCATCAGCTTGCCGTTTTCTGTCTTGGTCACGACCTGCGGTTTACCGGCGGTCACTTCGTAGCCTTCCCGGCGCATCTGTTCGACCAAGATTGCCAAAGCCAGCTCGCCGCGGCCCTGCACCTCCCAGGCATCCGGGCGCCCGATATCCACAATCCGCAGGGACACGTTACCTACCAGTTCCCGCTCCAAACGATCCTTGACCTGGCGTGCGGTAACTTTTGCATCTTTCACCCGCCCGGCAAACGGGGAAGTATTGATGCCAATCATCATGGAAATCGCTGGCTCGTCCACCCGAATCAGCGGGAGGGGACGCGGGTCGTCCACGTCAACTAGGGACTCGCCGATGGTGATGTCCTCGATGCCGGCCACCGCGACAATATCCCCGTACTTTGCCGACTCGGCAGGGACCCGTTCCAGGCCGTGCGTGGCCAGCAGCTGGGTAATCTTCACAGTTTCCACCATGCCGTCCTGGCGAGCCCAACCGACTGTCTGACCTTGCCGGATGGTTCCGTTGTGAATCCGCAGCAGCGCCAGGCGGCCCAGGAATTGAGACGCGTCGAGGTTCGTGACGTGCGCCTGTAGCGGCGCCTCCGGATCGTAGGTGGGTCCGGGAATATGCTGCAAAATGGCTTCAAACAGGCATTCCAGGTCGCCATCAGGAACATTGCCGTTGCCGGGATTCGTCAGAGACGCCGCCCCGACCTTTGCCGAAGCGTAGATAATCGGCAGGTCCAGCAGCTGATCAAGGTCCAGACCGTCCTCACCGAGTTCCCCGCTGGCTTCCAAGTCAGTGGCCAGCGTCAGCAACAGGTCGGTCGCTTCGGAAACGACTTCGTCGATACGCGCATCGGGGCGGTCGACCTTATTAATAACCAACACGACCGGCAGTCGCGCCGCCAACGCCTTGCGCAACACGAAACGAGTCTGGGGCAGGGGACCTTCTGACGCGTCCACCAGCAGTACCACCCCGTCTACCATCGACAGACCGCGCTCGACCTCCCCGCCAAAATCGGCGTGACCGGGAGTATCCACCACGTTGATGGTGACGCCCTGGGGACACCCGCTATCCACGGCTGCCGGACCGGAATACTTGACCGCCGTGTTCTTTGCCAGGATGGTGATGCCTTTTTCGCGCTCCAGGTCGCCCGAATCCATGACCCGTTCCGGGCCGTCCGCCCGGAGTCCCTCGGCGTGAGCCTGTTTCAACATGGCGTCGACCAGGGTCGTTTTCCCGTGGTCGACGTGCGCGACGATGGCGACATTTCGGATATCTTGACGCTGTGCCATAAACCCTTTTCTGTAGTTACCGGTTTTCTAAAAACAACGCCCTATTGTAACGCCGCTTACTCGCCGGTGAACAACGGAATCTTGGCGCCGGGAATCGCGTCAATCAAATCTCTGGTGTAAGCCTCGGCCGGGTGGTCAAAGATTTCGTCAGTCAAACCGGTTTCCATAACCCGACCCTCCTGCATCACCACCACGTCATCAGCCATCTGACGCACCACTGCTAAGTCGTGGGTGATGAACAGGTAACTGATATGTTCCCGGTGCTGAATCTCAGCCAACAGCTGCAAGATCTGTTCCTGCACCAACACGTCCAGGGCGGAAACGGCCTCGTCCAAAACGATAATCTCGGGACGCAACGCCAACGCTCGGGCAATCGCGACGCGCTGACGCTGACCGCCGGATAGCTCCCCGGGGTAGCGGCGCATCGCCGAACGCGGCAGGGCTACCGCATCCAACAGCTGAGCCACACGCTCCTCACGAGCCTTCCGGTCGCCCTTGCGATGTACCAGCAGCGGTTCCTCGATACAGCGGTAGACGCTGAACATGGGATCGAGCGAGCCGTAGGGGTTCTGGAACACTACCTGCATTTTCGCCCGCATATCGAACAGTTCGCGTTTGTTCAGGGTAGACAGGTCAGTGCCTTCGTAATAAACCTTGCCCGAAGTGGGATCCAGCAGGTTTAAGATGATGTTCGCCACCGTGGATTTCCCGGAACCGGATTCGCCCACCAGCGCCAACGTCGTGCCTTTGCGCAGACCAAAAGACACATCATCGACTGCCTTGAGCTTTTTAGCCGTGCCCTTTGCCCCGCGCACGTCAAAAATCTTGGTCAAGTTTTCGACCCGAATGATTTCTTCGGTATATTCCTCGCGGCTGGCTCCGAAAGTCAGCAGCTCGTCAGAGACTTCGCCGCGTTGCTTGGCTGCTTGGATACGGTGTGAAGCCAAGGACGGTGCAGCGCTGACCAGGCGCTTCGTGTAAGGGTGCTGCGGCTGTTTCAAGATGTCCAGAGCCGGACCGGATTCCACCACACGCCCCCGGTGCATGACGACCAGGTGCGAGGCGCGTTCCGCCGCCAGACCCAAGTCGTGAGTGATAAACAGTACCGAGGTACCGCGCTCCTGCGTCTGGTTCTGCAGGTGATCGAGGATACGCAGCTGCACCGTGACGTCCAGGGCGGAAGTCGGTTCGTCGGCAATCAACAGCCGCGGATCAGCAGCCAAGCCAATCGCGATGAGGGCGCGTTGGCGCATCCCGCCGGAAAACTCGTGCGGATATTGCTTCGCGCGCCGTTTCGCGTCAGGAAGTCCCGCTTCCTCCAGCAGTTCCACCACCCGGTCATTCTCTTGACCTTTAGCTTTACCGTTAGCCCGGAGCGCTTCGCGCACCTGGAAACCGATTTTCCACACCGGGTTCAGGTTTGACATGGGGTCTTGGGGCACCATGCCGACATGCGAACCGCGCAAATCAACATATTGGCGCCGCCCCAACTTGGTGATGTCGTGACCTTGGAACAAGATTTTGCCGCCCACGACTTTGCCCGTACCGGGGAGCAACCCGATAATGGCAGCCGCCGCCGTAGACTTCCCCGAACCGGACTCGCCCACAATAGCGATGGTCTGACCGGGATAGACACAGAAGTTTGCCTTGCGCACGGCGGGAACCATACCGGTGGAGGATTGGAAAGCAACCTCCAAATCGATGACTTCCAGCAAGGGTACAGTCAGACCGGCTTTCGCTGCCGCGTAGGATTGCGAGCCCAGAATCAGTTCGTCTTGGGTATCTTCCATCTCCGCGACAGTAGCCGCTTTATCGATACCTTCCAGTTCCTGAGTTACCACCGGCATTCCAGAAGCTTCTGCAGCTGCCTCGCTGAGGTTATTTGTAGTGTCGCTCAACGTTACTTCCTCGCTTTCGGATCGAGGGCATCGCGGACCACGTCACCCATCATGATGAAGCTCAAAACGGTCATGGCCAGGGCGCCAGCCGGATAGAACAGGACGGAGGGATTTTGACGCAGCGCTGATTGGGCACGCGAAATATCCCCACCCCAGCTGACCACATCGGAAGGCAAGCCCACCCCCAGGAAGGACAGGGTCGCTTCTGAAACGATGAACGTCCCCAGAGCCACGGTGGCGTAAACAATCATCGGAGCGGTCGCGTTGGGAACAATGTGGCGCAAAATAATACGAATCTTGCTCTCGCCCAGGGCCTTGGCGGCGTTGACGAATTCTTCAGTCTTGGTTTGCATCACGGCCCCGCGGGTAATTCGCGCTATTTGCGGCCAGCCGAACACCGCCAACACTAATACCACGGTAAAGATGGTGCGGTTTTCGCGGAACATCTGCATCACGACGATACCCGCCAGCAAGAACGGCACCGCGAAAATAATGTCTGTAATACGCGACAAAATCGAGTCGAGCCAGCCTCCAAAGTAACCAGCCAGTGTCCCGAATGTGCCACCAATCAGCACCACCACCACGGTGGTGAGGATTCCCACAATCACAGAAGCACGTGCCCCGTAAACGGTTCGCGCCATAATGTCGCAGCCCTGACGGTCGAATCCGAACGGGTGTCCGGCACTGGGCTGACCGTAAGAGTTCTTTAACTCGCAAAACTTCGGATCCACGCTGGTGAACAGGCTGGGAAAAGCCGCCAGCATGATAGCGAACAAAATAATGGCAGCCGCCACCCAGAACAGGGGACGTTTGCGCAGGTACTTCCACGCCTCTCCCCACATGGAGGAGGGAGCGCGGTCATCAGCTACGGCGTCTACCGCCCCCAGACCGGTTTCGTCGATTTCTGAAACGTAGTGGGACTGTCCGGGCAAAGTTTTCGTTTCCACAGTGCTCTCGTTTTCGTTTGCCATTTCCCCCTCCTTACTCATAGCGAATCCGCGGATCCAGAAGGGCGTACATCAGGTCAACGATTAAGTTCGCCAAAATGTAGACCATCACCAGCACGGTGGTAAAGGATACGACTGTGGCAGGTTCACCTTTGATGATGGCCTGGTAGATGTTGCCACCAACACCGTTGATAGCAAAAATACCTTCGGTCACGATGGCACCGCCCATCAATCCCCCTAGGTCAGCCCCCAGGAATGTCGCGACCGGAATCAGCGAGTTACGCAGGATATGCACCCGAATGACTCGTCCGGGACGCAGGCCCTTGGCATAAGCGGTACGCACATGGTCCGCGGACACAGTCTCGGACACAGATTGGCGGGTCAAACGCAGCACATACGCGAAGGACACCGCTCCCAACACGATGGCAGGCATCAGCAGCCTTTCGAATGAGGTATCCCCGCCAACGGTAGTGGGCAACCACCCCAGCTTCACCCCTATAAAGAACTGCATCACGAAACCGATGACGAAGGTCGGCACGGCGATGACGAAAAGCGAAACCACCAAAACCGTGGCATCAAACACGCCCCCGCGCTTCAGACCCGCAATCGTCCCAAAAACAATCCCAAAGATTGCCTCGAACGCCAAAGCCATCAGAGCCAACTTAATCGTCACGGGGAAAGCCGAAGCCATAACCTCGGTAACTTCCCGCCCTGAGAATGTCAGCCCGAAGTCCAGGGTAAAGATGCCTTTCAGATAGAGCAGATATTGAATGATGAATGGCTGATCCAGATGGTAACGCCGGCGCATAGCGGCAGCGGCGGCCTCGCTCAAACCACGATCGCCGCCCAAGGCTTGAATCGGATCACCTGGCATCAGGAACACCAGCGCGTAGATGAGCAGAGTAGCCCCCAACATCACCGGAATAATCTGCAGGAGCCTGCGGCCGAGATATCGTCCCACGGCGCCTCCTTGTCAAAATCGAAATAACCCAATGATTCTACCCCGATAAGGTAGTGGAAACGTAACTGCGGCCTGGGAGTGATATTTCCCACCCAGGCCGCAGTCGTTCAATTTTCAGGCTTTTATGGCGGTCTTTCGACGCGTCAAGTCAAGCTCAAATTATCGCCAAATTACTTGGTGATGTCGAAGTACAGCGGCTTGGAGTGCCAGTCGAACTGGACGCCCTGCACGCCCTCTGCCCAACCACCGTTGACGTTGGAGTACCACAGCGGAATCGTCGGCAAATCCTTCATCAAGATTTCCTGAGCCTGATCGTAAATCTTAAAGGCTTCCTTCTGATCAGTGGTGTTCAGAGCCTGCTTGAGCAGATTGTCGAAATCAGGGTTGGAGTAATCGCCGTCATTGGAAGAACCACCGGTGCTATAGAGCGGGCCGAGGAAGTTGTAAGGCGAGGGGTAGTCCGCCTGCCAACCGGTACGGAACGCCGTCTTAATGGTGCGGTTGGTGACTTCGTTACGAATGGACTTAAAGTCGGGGTAAGGAGCACCCTTGGCTTCAATACCCAAAGTGTTCTTAATGGAGTTCATAACAGCATCAACCCAGGCCTGGTGTCCACCATCAGAGTTGTATGCCAGTTGCAAATCGCCAGTCCACGGTGCAATCGCGTCAGCCTGCTTCCACAGTTCCTTGGCCTTTTCTGGGTTGTACTTCAGTACCTCGTTACCCTTCAGCGAATCGTTGTGACCGGGGATAACCGGGGCGACGAAGTCGGTAGCGGGGGTACGAGTGCCCTGGAAGATGGTCTTGCAAATCTCTGCACGGTTAATCGCCATCGAGATAGCCTGCAAGCGCAAGGCTCCGGCCTCGCCCTGGAAACGGGCGTCAGACTTCGGGAAGGTGAAGGACTGGAAGATAGCGGAAGGCTCGTTGACGGAGCGGTCGCCCAACTCATCCTGGTAGGTTCCGAACGCGGAGTCCGGAATAGCGTCCAACACGTCCAAAGCGCCCGACTGCAAATCGTTGTAAGCCGCATCCTGGGTGGAGTAGAACTTGAAAGTCACCCCGCCGATCTTCGGCATGCGGTCACCCTTGTAGTCCGGGTTCGGGATCAGCTCAATTTGTTCGTTGTGCTTCCAGGAATCCTTTTTCACCAGGTAGGGACCGTTGGTAATGGGGTTTGCACCGTAGGCCTTTACCTTGGCTCGGTCGCCGATACCGGCTTCCGGTAGCGGATAGAACGCCGAGTAGCCTAAACGCAGCGGGAAGTCAGATTCCGGCTGGTTCAAAGCCACGGTGAAGGTGGTGTCATCCACTACCTTCAGGCCGCTCATATCCATGTCGCCAACCCCATTCTCTTTGTCAGCTTCAATGGCGGCTTCCGCAACTTTCAGCGCTTCGTCATAGCCCTGAATGGACTCAAAGAAGCTGGCGTTGAGCATGCTTTGCTTCACAGACTGGTTCCAGGCGTCCACGAAAGACTTGGAAGTCACCGGAGTGCCATCCGAGAACTTGGTATCGCCCTTGATTTTAATGGTCCAGTTCTGGTTGTCGTCAGACTTGATAGATTCAGCAACTTCCATCTGAGGGTTGCCTTTGACATCGTAGTATTCCAGACCAGCGAAAATGTGATCCAGAATCAAGCCGCCACCGGTTTCGTTAGTGTTGGCTGGAATCAGCGGGTTCTGGGGTTCGGAATCATTACCCACAATTACCGCATTGGCACCAGTTTTGCCTTCAGCATCCCCGCCATTTGAGCCGGATGCGCAAGCAGTCATCGTCAATGCCAGGGCTGCCGCAGCAGCGATGGCAGTTAGTTGCTTCTTCACGAGGTTAGCCTCCAAAGATATCCTCAGCTTGGCGCCATCAGCGCCATCGCCGAACTTTCGGGTAATACCACTTTTGTGGCACGAGGCTAGTTTACAAGCAAAACCTAAATATAACTAAAAACATACCCATCTTTTACCTTTGAGGCGGCTCTGGTGCGGCTTTGATTCAGCTCTGATCCGGCTCTGCTTCGCCCGATAGTGCGTTAAACCTATTTAAATGGGTCGGTGTGCCATATATGGCATACCGGAACGTTTAAATAGGTTTTATTTGGGATTTTTTGGAAATTGGGCTTTCGGAGCCGGGCCCCCGGGGAGTTGGTCGGCGGTTTCTTGGTGAGTTTCGGAGTGCACGTGGTTTATAGGGGGAGAATAGCCGGGTAGCTGCCATTATTGGCAGCTACCC
>NZ_CFKZQR010000046.1:0-14436 GCF_985070215.1 Mobiluncus sp.
AAGCAGAAGACGGCATACGACCCCCTTCAGATTTACCCCGTCCAAATTGCCGACGGTTTCATTGCAGTGGACGTGAGAGCATAACGAAGCCCATCTCAGCACGAAACGTGCCGAACAGCTTGGAATGAAAAAAGGAAACAGGAGAAAACAGTGTCAGTGTTGGAAGTAAAGAACCTCAAAGCCCAGGTGGAGACCCCGGAGGGGCCGAAAAAGATATTGAAAGGCGTAAACCTGACCATCAACTCCGGCGAAGTACACGCCATTATGGGACCCAACGGTTCGGGCAAATCGACTTTGAGCTATGTCCTGGCGGGACACCCGAAGTATGAGGTCACCGGCGGTGAAGCCCGGCTGGACGGCAAGAACATTTTGGAGATGAGTGTGGACGAGCGCGCTCGGGCGGGACTGTTCTTGGCGATGCAGTACCCGGTCGAGGTCCCCGGGGTGAGCGTGTCGAACTTCTTGCGCACCGCTAAAACTGCAGTGGCGGGGCAGGCTCCGGCGCTGCGTAAATGGATGAAAGAAGTCAACGGGGCTTTTGACGACTTTAAGATGGAGAAAGAATTTGCCAGCCGGGATCTGAACGCGGGCTTTTCCGGCGGAGAAAAGAAACGCCTGGAAATCCTGCAAATGCAGCTGCTGGCGCCGCAGTTCGCGATTTTGGACGAAACAGATTCCGGCTTGGACATTGACGCTCTTAAGGTTGTTTCCGAGGGCATCAACCGGGTGCATGAGGCCGCCAATACCGGAATCCTGCTGATTACCCACTATTCCCGGATTTTGCGTTACGTTCACCCCGATTTTGTCCATGTGTTTGTGGACGGGCGCATCAGCAAAGAGGGCGGACCGGAACTGGCCGATGAACTCGAAGCCGAGGGCTACGACAAGTACCTGGGAGCCTCGACGGCTGCTTAAGGGCGGCGTGAGCGGCGAAGGGAAAGAATTGTCATGGTAACAGGCCCGGCGACAGATTTTAGCGAAGCGGAACTCGCTCGGATTCGCGCGGATTTTCCGATTCTCAGCGTTTCGGGACGCGACGGTCAGCCCATCGACTACCTGGACTCGGGGGCAACCTCACAAAAGCCGGCGGTCGTGTTGGACGCCATTGACGATTTTTACCGCCGCCACAACGGGGCGGTACACCGGGGCACTCACCAGCTCGGAGACGAAGCGACGGCCTTGTTTGAAGATGCCCGCCAGGACGTCGCGGACTTCTTGGGAGTGAGCGACCCCGAAGAAATCGTGTGGACCTCGGGAGCCACTGAGGCACTGAACCTGGTGGCTTACGGGTTTGCCGCCGCCACTTGGGAACGCGCGGGAGGACCTTTTGCCTTGCAACCGGGCGATGAAATCGTGTTCACCAGGGCGGAGCATCACGCCAATCTGGTGCCGTGGCAGCTGGTGGCCAAACGCACCGGAGCCGTTACGAAAGTCATCGAGCTGACCCCCAACGGGCGCCTGGACGTGAGCGGCCTAGAGAACGTCATTACGCCGCGCACGCGGGTCGTTGCGTTCACACACCTGTCCAACGTGACCGGGGCGGTGACGGACATTGCGCCAATTATTGCCGCTGCCCGGGCGGTCGGTGCCATCGTCGTTATGGATACCTGCCAATCCAGTGCCCACCTACCGCTGGAAGTCGATCAGCTCGGGGTTGATTTCGCGTGTTTTTCCGCGCACAAGATGCTCGGCCCCACCGGGGTGGGAGCCTTGTGGGGGCGCCGTGAGCTGCTCGAACAGCTGCCGGTGTTCCTCAGCGGCGGTTCCATGATTGAAAACGTGACGGTGGAGGAAACGACTTTCCTGCCGGCACCCTACCGCTTTGAAGCTGGCACCCAACCGGTCGCCCAGATTGTGGGTTGGGCCGCCGCGTGCAAATACCTGCAGGAACTGGGGATGGAACGGGTCGCTGCACACGAACAGGCCCTCACCGCTTACGCCCTGCCGAGGCTGGTGGAGATTCCTGGCGTGAAACTGCTCGGTCCCACCGACATGACGCATCGCGCTGGGGTATTGTCCTTTGAAATGAAAGGGATTCACCCTCATGACCTGGGGCAATACTTGGATTCTCAAGGTGTGGCGGTGCGGGTCGGGCATCACTGCGCCATTCCGCTGCATCGTTTCTTTGAGATGAGCGCCTCCACGCGAGCCACGTTCAGCCCCACCACGACTATTGATGAGATTGACCGCTGGCTGCAAGCGCTTCCGCAGGCCGCAAAGTTCTTTGGTGTCACGCCAGGGGATAGCTGAATAGACAGAAGGAACACAAGTGAACGAACTGGAAAACCTGTATCAGCAGCTCATCTTGGAGCAGTCCAAGGCTCGGCATGGAGCCGGCACCCTGCCCGGCTGGGCTGCCAGTTCTCATCAGGTCAATCCGACCTGCGGAGATGAGGTTACGCTGCAGGTGGAAGTGGCTGACGGAAAGTTGCGTAACCTGGTGTGGGACGGGCACGGCTGCTCGATTTCGCAGGCCTCTCTGTCGATGATGTGGGAGCTGGTGGAGGGCCAAGACCTGGAAACTGTGCACGGGCTGGAACAGGATTTCAACGAAATGATGCATTCACGAGGCCGGGGCGTGGATGAGGATTTGCTTGATCGTCTGGGCGATGCCTCCAGCCTGGAAGGCGTTTCCCGCTATGTCAACCGCGTGAAATGCGCCCTGCTGGGGTGGATGGCCTTGAAAGATGCGCTGGCCCAAGCTGTGGCGACTGATGGAACCGGCGGCGGCACGCAGGCAGCGCCGCACTGTGACCCGAAAGTGATGAACCGGCCTTCTGACCCTGAAACCCCTCAAATGACAAAGGAGTAAACCCATGAGTGAAGAACCCTTGAGTAAAGAGCTATTGGAAGAGTTGGGCACTCCGCACGCCAGCGCGGCGGTGGAATCAGAGGTCAGCACCGCACCAGCAGGGGCGGCAACCTTGGTTGATGGGATAGCGGCGGATGCCGTGGCGAATCCCGGCGCGGAACTCTCCGAACAGCAGCGTGCCTTGGTGGAAGAAATTGTGGAGTTGCTGAAGGACGTTATCGACCCGGAACTGGGCATCAACATCGTGGATTTGGGGTTGCTTTACGGACTGCATCTGGACGGAGACGACCTGGTTATTGACATGACCCTGACCTCTGCTGGCTGTCCGCTGACGGATATGATTGAGCGCCAGTGCCGTTTCGTACTGGAAGATTTGATGAAAACCGTATCCATCAACTGGGTGTGGCTGCCGCCGTGGGGCCCGGACAAAATCACCGAGGACGGCCGCGAGCAGCTGCGGGCCCTCGGTTTCAACGTGTGATTTCAGTACAGGCACTTAACTCGGCGTTATCTGGTGAGTACTGCAAATCTGCGCAGTGCGCATCGTTTTTGACGATTTTGGTACAGCTACCGGGATAGCTTGCGCAACAAAGATGTCCCGGCTCTTGTTAGAATTACCCCATGTCCCACCTTTTTACGCCGTTTCGGCTGAAAAAACTCGAAACCCGCAACCGTCTGTGGATGCCGCCGATGTGCCAATTTACCGCATCTTCCGAGGGCCCCTCCGCGGGTTGGCCTAACGATTGGCACGAAGTTCATTATGGAGCCAGGGCGTCAGGCGGGGTGGGTGCCGTCATCGTGGAAGCGACCGCTGTCAGCCCGGAGGGGCGCATCACGCCCTTTGATTTGATGCTGGACCGGGACGAAAAAATTCCGGCTTTTGCCCGGCTGGCCACCCTCATCAAAGAGGGCGGCGCGGCTGCCGGTATCCAGATTTCTCACGCCGGCAGGAAAGCCTCCACGTCTCCTTCCGGCACGCCCCTGGCTCCCGAGGACTCCTCCCTGGGAGGCATCGGCTGGCATACCATTGCGCCCAGCCCGATTCCGTTTACCTCTCGCCACGAGGTTCCTCGCGAAATGACCCCTGCGGATATACGCAAAACTCAAGCGGACTTCGTCTGCGCTATCCGCCGCGCTTTGGCGGCCGGTTTCGATTTTGTGGAACTTCACGGCGCCCACGGCTACCTGTTGAGTCAGTTCATTTCTCCGCTGACCAACCAGCGTACCGATGAATACGGCGGGGATTTACAGGGGCGTTTCCGATTTTGGCGTGAACTGGTTATTGCGATTCGCGGAGAGTTGGGGGAAAATTTCCCGCTTCTGATGCGGATTTCGGCGACTAACTGGGTTCCCAGCGGAGCATTCGGGCTACAGCGCGACGTTACTCTGGAGGACTGGGGTCGGATTGTCCAGGATTTGGCCGCTTTCGGGGTTGACTTTATCGACGTGTCCACCGGCGGTTTGATTGACGGGGTAGAGATTCCGCAGGCCCCGGGTTACCAGGTGAAATACGCCACCGAGATTCAAGACCGGGGGCCCTTGCCCGTTTCGGCTGTCGGCATGATTACCGAACCGGCACAAGCTGAACAGATTTTGGTCAACGGTCAAGCCTCCGTGGTCCAGGTCGGCCGGCCTTTGCTGACTGATCCGTCGCTGCCCCTAGCCTGGGCGGCGCGTTTGGGCGACGAAGCCCCCATTCCCAAGCCGTACATTAGTGGCACTCCGCGCAGCTAACGCCGCCGGCTCCAGGCGGGCCGCTACCAGAAACTTTTGGAACCGGGACGAGGCTTTCCTCGGGAGTTACTTTGCTTTCGCAATCAGAGCTTGCCCCAGGTACGTTACGAATTCCTGCAATTCGGCGCGAGCCTCGTTGGCATCCATGACGGGATTTTTGCCATCAAAATACACCCGAATTTCCAAGTTGCCGACCCGCTGAAACACCCCGACTTCGGTGGGGGCAATCTGGCCTTCACCGCGGTCCGTTCCGTAAGTCATCATCAAGCCGTCTTGGGCTCCGTCAAGCGGATAATCCGCCGCGGCGGTGGTTTGCTGGGAGCTGGCGCCTCCGGGAGCTGTCACCGCATAAGTAGGGCAGGCTTGAGCCAAATCCCGCTGGACTTGAATCGCTTTCTGGGCCTGCGCCACGGACGGGTAGGCCCGCAGTTGAGAGCGCACTACCGTAGCGTGATTGTTGAGGTTAGCTTGGGAAAAAGCCGCGGGGATTTCCGGTTTGTCGGTATAGGAGGCGATGAGCTTTTGCTGGCACATTTCGGGTTTAAACGTGGTTTCCCGCAACAGATCCAAGGCTTGATGATCCGCGGAGCGCATCGAGGCGGTCGTTTCTTCGTCATACACTTTCAAGCTGTCGCCCTTAATCTTTAACCCACCTAAAATAATGGCGAGGTTCGGGCCGGAAAACTGTTTCACCATCGTTGGCAGAGAATCCTTTTGCTTGATGTAAGCGCTGTCAGGGTTGTCCAGAGTC
Organism: Mobiluncus sp.; assembly: GCF_985070215.1. Lineage (NCBI taxonomy): Bacteria > Bacillati > Actinomycetota > Actinomycetes > Actinomycetales > Actinomycetaceae > Mobiluncus > Mobiluncus sp. The sequence goes on from NZ_CFKZQR010000046.1 coordinate 5,298, forward strand.
TGTTTCGTGCCGGCACATCCGCTCAACGCTACGGCAAGCAGTGCTGCCCCCAGGACGCTGGCGACTGTCTTTTGGTAACGCATCAGTTTTCCTCTCTAGTCTGTCTCAAACAGTTTACCGTTTTGTGTGGTGTGCAAAGACCACGGCTCAATCCACCTCAACGAGTTCCAAATACGTTTCGTCCCACAGGTCCTCATCGCCATCGGGCAGCAGCAGGACTCGTTGCGGATCCAGCGCTTTCACCGCGCCCGGATCGTGGGTGACCAGGATAACCGCACCCTCATAAGTGGCCAAGGAGTTCAGGATTTCCTCCCGTGAGGCGGGGTCCAGGTTATTGGTCGGTTCGTCCAGCAGCAGCACGTTCGCCCCACTCACCACCAACGTCGCCAAAGCTAGGCGTGTCTTTTCGCCACCGGACAGTACCGCGGTGGGTTTGTCGGCGTCCGCCCCGGAGAACAGGAACTGTCCCAACAGGGAACGCACCTGGGTGTCGTCAAGTTCTGGAGCAGCCTGGCGCAGATTCTCTACCACGGACAGGGAATCGTCCAGGGTCTCGTGTTCCTGAGCGTAATAGCCGAGCTTCAGTCCGTGACCGGCAACCACCCGTCCAGTGTCGCTGGTCTCCAGACCAGCCAAGATACGCAACATGGTCGTTTTCCCCGCACCGTTGAACCCTAACACCACTACTTTTGAGCCGCGGTCGATAGCCAGCGTCAGGTCGGTAAAGACTTCCAGGGAACCGTAGGTTTTGGAAATCCCCTCAGCAGCTAGGGGAACTTTCCCACAAGGCTGGGGCTGCGGGAAATCGAGTTTGGCCACTTTTTCTTTCGGACCCTCCGCCTGGGTATTTTCCAGCAGCTGCGCCGCCCGGCGCAACATCTGTTGGGCCGCCACGGCCTTGGTGGCTTTCGCGTGCAGACGCTCACCCTGGGCTTGCAGGGCCGCGGCTTTCTTTTCCGCTACCGCCCTTTCCCGTTTCCGCCGCGCCTCGTCGTCAGCGCGAGCTTGCAAATACGCTTTCCAGCCCATGTGGTACACGTCCAACGCGCCGCGCATCGCATCGAGGTACAAAACCTGATTTAAGGTTTCGTCCAAAAGTTTCACGTTGTGCGAAATAATCAGGACCCCGCCGGGAAACGTTCGCAGGTAACTGCGCAGCCACACTATGGAATCGTGGTCTAAGTGGTTGGTGGGCTCGTCCAACAGCAGGGTGTCCGCCCCGGAAAACAGCACGCGTGCCAGTTCGACCCGGCGGCGTTGCCCCCCGGAGAGCGTCCCTAACGACTGACGTAACGTTTCGTTGGAAATCCCTAAGTTAGCGGCAATTTGTGCGGCCTCGGAAGCTGCCGCGTAGCCGCCGGACATATGAAACTCCTGATCCAGGCGCACATATTTTTCCATGGCCTTTTGCTGTTTTTCGCCCGTCTCGCGGCTCATCGCCTCCTCTGCCTTACGGATTCTGGCTTCGATGACATCGAGTCCGCGCACGCTCAAGATGTGGTCGCGCACGATCTGGTCAGGATCGACTTCTCGAGGGTCTTGGGGAAGGTAACCCGGGGTGCTCGACCGGGACACGGTTCCCTCAACCTGAATCGCGTCGGGCAGTCCGGTACCGCTCAGCAGTCTCATCAGGGTGGTTTTGCCGGCGCCGTTGCGTCCCACCAAGCCGACCCGCATACCTTTGTTGACCTGGAATGAAGCGTGTTCCATGAGGACACGGTCCGCAATCCGCAAGGTGAGGTCAGTGGCAGTAATCACCCCAAGAGTTTAGTCGGAAAACCGCCAGAACCGAAAACCTGCCCACCCGGCCTTGTGACGTGAGATGCAACCCCCAACAAATCCGTCTGGCGAACGATTCTCGGGACGAAAAATCACCCCAAAGGGTGAGTGGTCGCGTCGGCGGGTGCGATAGCGTTAAAACGCACAAGCCGCTCGACTGGAAGGACAGAAAATGGCTGAAAAGCAATCTATTTTGGGACGTATTGCCCAAATTACCAAGGCTAATATCAACGCGCTGCTGGACAAAGCAGAGGACCCCGAAAAGCTGCTTGACCAGCTGGTACGTGATTACACCAATGAAATCGCGGAGGCTGAACAGGCGGTGGCGCAAACGATTGGGAATCTGCGTTTAGCGGAACGCGACCGCGATGAGGATCAGCAGGCCGCCACCGATTGGGGGGCGAAAGCCGCGGCGGCTTCCAAAAAAGCCGATGAACTGCGAGCTGCCGGCAACGCGGCCGAAGCCGACAAGATGGACAACCTGGCGAAGGTCGCCATCACGAAACAGATTAGCTTTGAAAAGGAGGTCGAGGAAGCGGCTCCGATTATTGCTTCTCAGACCGCCACGGTGGATAAGCTCAAGTCCGGGCTGAACACGATGAAGATGCAGCTGGAGGAGTTGAAGTCGAAGCGGGACTCGTTGGTGGCTCGCTCGAAGACCGCGGCCACGCAAACCCAGGTGCAGCAGGCCGTGTCCAAGATTAACATTATGGATCCGACTTCCGAACTGGGGCGTTTTGAGGAAAAGGTCCGCCGGGCCGAGGCCATGGCGGCCGGTCAGGCCGAGCTGGCGGGAGAGAGCGAATCCCTGGAGGAACAGTTCGCCGCCCTGGATGTGTCCGCGGCAGACGCGGAAGTTGCAGCGCGGCTCAACGCTTTAAAGAGCAACGGCTAGGGAGCTAACAAAGTTGTGGGGCTGGTTGATTGTCAACCGGCCCCACGCTGTTTTTACGTCCTAGGAGTTAAGCTGACCTTGGGTTCGGGGTTTTTGCGCGAGCCAGTTTGGGCGCAAACCGTGCCAAGCTGTAGGCCGTGGCGGTTGCTAGGGTTAGCATGGCCATAATCAGACCCACGATTCCGGTCACCACAAGGCAAAGCGTGGAAAGGACCAGCGCGGGGAGGAGCCACCCTACAGAAAACCCGTGCTTCATGGAAACCGCTACGAACCCAAACGAAGCCAGCGCCAGGACTAGCACGGCCAGCTGGGAGGGAAGGGGAATCGACGCATAGTAAATGGTGGTGTGTTCAGAGGGGTAAAATGTTTTGCCGCTCAGGTACAGCTGCCACAGTGCGAACCCGGAGTGAGCCACGACGACGAGACTGAGAAATAGGGCAACGATTCGTTGAAGAACCAAATTTGCTTTCATCGTTGAAACCCTTTCAGAACACCGACAACTCAGCAACATTTTATCTTACGGTTCAAATGAAAACCAGGGGTGTGGCCGTCTTTCCGGGGACACAAACCACGCCTGTCATCGGTTTACGGGCAGGCGAGCTATTTCCGGGTGCGAATCCACAGGCGGTCGAATTCCCAAGCGGAGAGTTCTGCGGCGACTTCGCCGTCGCGTTCCATGCCGTGGAGCAAATCCCCGGCTTCGCGCAGCAGCGAAAGCGCCCAGCGGATAGTGGTTTCCCGGTCCGACCCGGCGGAATAAACCAGTTGCACCGCGCATTTCCGCAGGTAGCGAGCCCGCAAGAGCGGTTGTTCGCTGTACAAATCCGCGGCGCAGCCATAGAGCCCGGCGGCGCGGATACCTTGCAGGTCGCGCGCCGCCAAGTCCGCGGCGATGACCGTAAATTCTTGCTCCAGTGCCAGGTTTTCGTGGCGCTGCGCCCAAGCCGACACTTCCTCGGCATATTCAATGCCTTTCTTGGCGCGCCCCATTCGCGCTAGCGAACGAGCCAGTATCGCTTTGATGCCGATGCGGCGGGTTTCTCTCAGATTCAGCTGGTCAAATAGTTGGAGGGTTTCGATGCCGTGGACGATGACGTCCTGATCCAGATGCATTTCGGCGCTGAGCTCAGTACGCGTGGCGCTCAGCAGGGCTTGTTGGAGCAGCAGACCCTCTGATTTAGCCTGCTGGGATAACGTTTTCACTCGCTCCAGCGCCGCGGCGAGGTCTCCGCTGTCCTGATCTAGGCTCAGGCGAAACATGCCAATAGTCATGCGGGCACCTTGCACGTCAGAAAATATCCCCGGGTTGCATTCCAAATCGTCAAGGAAAAACTGTGCCTGTTCCCGGTGTCCCTGAGCCAGGAGTATTTTCGCTTGTAACAGCGCAGAATCCAGGCGAACGTGAGCCGAGCTGCCGGCCGCTTCGTCGCGAAGGATTTGGGCGGCTCGCAAATCCCCCAGTTCCAGCAGACTGGTTGCCAAAACAATCATCGATTCAGACTTTTCCAGCGAATCGGGGACTCTGGTGAGGAACTTAATCAGCTGCGCCGCGGTGTCGGAAGCCTCTGCCGGGGGAATCTGGGGCAAGAGCAGGGCATGGGCTTGCACCAGGGCGTAGGTAGCGCCCTGCAAGTCGTCCAGGTGGTGGCACCACACCGCAACTTGCTTCCAAGTGGAGGCAGCCGCGCCGTTTTCACCGCGAGCCACCAGCATGTCTGCCCAAAGACGCAAAATATTCAGATTTTCTGTCTCGCTGCGATTGGGGCTAGGGGCGAAAGGCTCGGCTAGGGGGAAAGACTGCAGAGCATAGGCGAGCAGGCGCAAGCTGACGGAGTGGGACGCCGTGGCATACTGGTTGGCTAAATCCGGCAGCAGCAGCGTGGTATCCATCCGATTGACCATTATGCTTCGTCCTCCCTAGGCAAATCTGGCGGTAGCTGGGCACTTTCGTCAGACGCTACCGATGGCTGAGCACCCTCCTCGACCTCGGCCATCCAAGCGCGCAGTTCATTCCACTTGGCGAGTTCCGGGGCGGCGAGGCCGCGTTCTCCTTTCGGGGTGGACATCAACAGGGAGAGGGCTTCATCCATGAGGTCTTTCGCTAAGGACAGTGCGGTACGAGCTTCGATGGAATTAATATTCGGGGCAGTCTCGAGGTGTTTTAGAGTTTCAGCGTCCACTCTCGCGGCGGGGGTGTCTGCCGTGTGGGGAACTGCACAAGGTTCCTCGGAGGGCTTTTCGCGGGGAGGTTTCAGTCCGACGGTGGCCAAAATGGCCGCAGATTCTTTGCGGAGGAAACGGGCTTGCAGCGAAATTTCGCCGCCGGCGAGTTCGGCGCAAAAACCGTAGAGGTTCGCGGCGCGAGCCTGGTCCCCGCTGATTCTGGCGGATTTCGCTCCCATTTCATAGAGCAGAATGGCGGTATCAACGTCCCCGTGCTCCCGCGCTCGGGTGCCGGCGATTTCAGCACAGTTGACGGCCTGAATGTGACGCCCCAAACTGGCCAAACTTTGGACCAAGACGATGTCCAAGGTTCGCACCACCTCGTTGTTGATGCCGAGATCGTGGGCTACGTCCAGAGCCCACGAAGCCAAATCAACTACGATTTCCAGTTTGTTCAATTCCACCAGGGAAGAAATCTGTTCCATCGCCGCAACGACCGCCATATAGGGCAGGTCGTAGTCGCGGCACAGGTCGGTCACAATTCTGAGGTGGTTAGCCGCGTCCACGTGACGGCCGATAGCCCGATACCAGGTCCCCAGGAACTCGCGCACCTCGACTTGCAGAGCCAGGGGATCCTCGGAATCTCGTCCTAAGATAAGCTCGCCGAATTCTAAGGCCTCATCAATCTGCCCGCTGCAAGCCAACAGCACGGCGTCAGCCAGGTCCAAACGGGCTTTGAGGGATTCTTTTTCGGGACAGATGACCCGAGCTTGGTCCAGGGTTTCCCGCCCATCGGCGTTGGCGCCGATAAGGGCGAACCCGTGAACCAGATGGGCGAGGGTAGCGGTGGTCAAATCTGGATTTTGCGTCATCGCCGCGGGGTTATCCAACAGCAAATCCACGATGTCTCGCAAATCTTGACGAATTGCTCCTACGAAAGGCGAGCCGTGTTCGGTGTCATCATCGAGACGGAAAGACCGGTCTACGTGCAGCTGCGCGAGAGCCGCCGCTTGAGACACAATATCGCCCGCCCCCGCGGCTTGGGTGGCGGCGAACTTAAAGATAGCCCGACACGCGCTGACATCCCCCAAAGCGTCCAAAATGGTCGCCCGCAATCGCAGGAACGAAATAGCGTGGTGGGGCGCCACCGCGCTGAGGGGAGCATTGGGAAAAGTCCGCAGCATCCGGTCAGCCAGACGCCACGCGTAAGAGCCGGTGGCATCTGTGTACGCTTCACACAGCTCATCCAGAGAATCTGGAACGGGAGGAAGGGTGAAACGTTGCATGAGGAAAGTTTATCCCGCCAACAGGGACAAATCGTCCAAAAGCGCGCGAGGTTTGTCCGAAACAGTAGCATCTACGAATTCATCAGCTCGCACCAGCCAGTTGCGCGCCGCGCCCAAATCGTCCAACTGCCAATAGGCTTGCACCAGGTAACACGCCAAACGCAGCGATTGACGATGATCATCAATTCTTTCACCAATTTCCAGCAGCAGTTCGCCCGTATCGATAACCGCGTTCCACTTCCCGGCCGCGGCCAGGAACGTCACCCGGTTTGCCCCCAGTACCAGGCGTTCCTTATCAACAGAGATTGCGGCCGGCAGCGCCGAAAAATCGACTAATTCCTCGAAAGCCCGCAACTGTTTCTCAACCGCAGCGGCCTGTGAAAAGTCCAGCAATCGAAACTCTGGAACGGGTTGGCGCAACCAGGACGGGTCATCTAGGTCGGGCAGCACCCATTCCGGACTATTTTCGCTCAAGCCCTGTTCAGCGAGCAGATTTTTCACACCAAAACGGGCGCTCAAAAGGTCTTTTACCGAAGCGAAAGAACACAGCGGGGCTTCGTGCAGGCTTTGAATGACCCGCGTGGACATGGTGTTGTTGGCGTTGCGGGAGTCAAAAGCCAGAGCAAGTTTCATGGCGACCGACTCCAGCCGGGCTTGTGCCAGCGCCAGGGTATCTTTCGGATTGAGACTCTCGAAAGGAAGCCAGCGATTCGACCCGTTGATAGTAAAACCGAGGGGCGGCACTTTCGCGCCCGTCCCGATGAACGCCCCCACGGCTCGGGAGAGGAAAGTCGCCGCCGAACGGGTCGCCACCAGCAAATCCCAAGGGTCCTCAGGGTTAGAGAACCACTGCGCGTGGGTTTCCAGCAGCTCCAAACCCTCGGAAATGTTCCAAGTAGCCGCACAAAAACGCAGGTGAGAGGCAATGTCGCCGAGGTATTGGGACGTTTCGGTCTGGTGGCGGTAAGAGCGTTCGTGGGCGCGCCACGCCGCGTCGCCCTCGCCCGCCCAAGACAGCGGCAGCATCAAAAGGGGGTTGATGTCATCAGGTTGAATGCACTGCCAATCTGACTCGGCGCAGCGTTCCAATGCGTCGCGGTACAGGGATAGGGCTTGGGGAAACTCCGAAGCGTTGACCGCCCAGGCGATGCGGGAACGAAAATGGTGCAGGGGACAGTCCGCTTCGTCACGGACCTCGCGAGGCACCTCCTCCAGAGCGGAAATAATATCGAGAGCTTCGCGAGCGGCTTCTCGGTGGCCTCGTCCCAGTTCCACCTGGTGACGGGTAATCCAGCGGGAACGCAAGGAAATACCCGCTTCAGTCGTGAAATATTCCATCCAAAAAGTCAGGTGCTCGAGTAGTTTCGCGCTCACGCCGGGGTGCCGGGCTGCCAGGGTGGGGATTTGCAGCATCTGCTGGGCAATGACCTGGTTTTGAGTCTGGTTGGGAACCATTTGGCCCTGCGCGACCTGCTGCAACACCCACGACAGAGTGGCTAAGGCAGATTCGGTGTCGCCGGATTCGAGAGCATCCCACACGAGTTCCAAGCGGACGGTAGTTTCCGTTTCGTCCAAGCCGTGTTTTTGAGCCAAAGTCGCCAGTTCCTCCAAGCGGTGCAGGCGCTCTAAACTCAAGGGTTCACCCAGGGCTGTTTCCAGATCATCGCTAATCTGCTTGGCCAGAATCTCTGGATCCACTCCCGGAACGAAACCGTCGGACTCGAAAATGCTCATCAGCACCCATTCTTGCATATTCACGAGTTCCCCCGTCCGGTTTCCCGGTGTGTCACGCGCGCCGGGGCAACGCGCGCCGGTATGGTGAGTTTAACCGGGATAGTTTAAGGGGGAGTCTGTTGAGCATAACGTTTTCAGATGATGCTTACTCCTTCGACTCCGCATCGGATGATTCTGCCTCTTACAGTGCTGCGGTGTTAGCCACGCAGTTGATGAATGCGGCTTCGATCCCGCCAGGGCTGCCACGCACGAAAGCGACTTTGGACGTGGTGAGTGCGGCGCGTGACGCCGGCTACGATGACTTGCTGGCCGGGGCTGAAATTGAGCTGATTGGCTGCTATTTGGAAGGGCGTAACCCCGGTAAGGCACTGGAAGCATTTTCCTCAACGTTGACGCGTTTGCTGCACCGCCCGGAACTGTATGATTCACGCCAGCTGGAGCAGCTCGCCCGGTACTATCCCGACGTTATTGAAAGCGCTTGCACTCACCCCGACGTTCCCCTGTCACTGTTGAATCATTTACTGGCAGGTTTGCAGGCTTTCCAAGATAGCCTGGGACCCTCGTCAGCGGCTGGAGACTATTTGCGCCATCGGATGCGGGAGGCGTTGGGTAACCCCGCTAGTGACCGGTATTTCTTGGACCGCGCTATTGACCGGATTACCCCGGCGGATCATCCGGCGCTGGGACGTGCGGTCGATATTTCTCAGGTAGAACTGGCTTGGGAACGCCACCCTGAACAGGCGCTGCAGGTTTCGTGGCGGATGTTGACTCATGAGCTTCCCGGTCCACAAAAGGCGCGACTGTTACGGGTGATGCTGCCCGGACTGGTAGCCACGGATGCCTGGCAGGTCGCCTGGGAAGCGCACTTGGTGGCTTATGAATATGACCGCGAGGAATCCCGGCTTTCCGAGATTAGTGAACATTTCCGGTTCCTGGGGGTGGCGGGAATGTGGCCGCGCCTGCTCCTGCTGCTGGAGCGGCACCTGGGTTTAATCCGCCATACTCACGACCCGTGGGATTTGTTGGTTGGGATGCGCGCTATCATCGGGGCTTTGGAGTCTTTGGACTGGGCTGGATACGGGAGGTATTCCTTGAAAGTGTCGCTGGCTCCGACTTCGCGTTTCCACGAGATTCCCGCCTTGGTACACCCGACTGTCGCACAGGCTCGCGATTTGCTGGGCCAGGCGGGCGCCGCACCCGCGGCCCCGCCTTGCGGAAGACACCGGAAAGTCCCAGGGGTGGCGCCCCTCTGGGGGGGGGGGGTCGCTCCCCCCCCCCCCCG
>NZ_CFKZQR010000047.1:0-13990 GCF_985070215.1 Mobiluncus sp.
CCCGCCTGTGGACCCAACCAGCCATCAGTGTCATCGGGATTGACGCGCCCAGCATCGCGACCAGCTCGAATACGATTATCCCGCAGGCGACAGCGCGGATTTCGATGCGTATCGCACCGGGTCAGGATCCTCAAAAGGCGGCGCAAGTGCTATCGGATTACCTGGTAGCTAACGCTCCTTTCGGTGCCGAAGTCAGCGTGGAGTGCCTGGAGACCGGTCCGGCTTATGCAGCCAATCTGGATTCTCCGGTGCTGGCTTTGATGCACGGAGCCTTGACCGATGCGTTTGGGGTCAAGAGCGTCAATATTGGGCAAGGCGGTTCGATTCCGTTTATCGCCACGTTCCAGGAGTTTTTCCCCGCTGCCGAAGTCCTCGTGACCGGGGTCGAGGATCCCTACACCAACGCCCACTCTGAGAACGAGTCTCAAGATTTAGCGGATTTGCAAGGAGCCGTGCTGGCCGAAACCCTGCTGCTGGGGCGTTTGGTCAACGGCTCTGCCCCGGCGCTCAGTTAGGTTCAACCCGGTGCGGATTCAGATTCTGGCGACTCCCGAATTCGCCGATTTTGCCCAGGACTTTTGCGAGGCGTGGAGCCAGTACCATCCGGCGGACACCCTGCACCTGGACGTGGCAAATTTGCAGCCGGCACAAGCGCAGGGTGTGAACCCGGACGCTCCCGCCCCGGACAGCACCGGCACCGCGCTTGTGAAAGGACTGACCATTGCCAGTCCTAGGCAAGTCCGGCTGGACACGCAGGCCGATATATACCTGGTCATCCAGCCGGAAATCACCGATGTGCCCGGGCCGGCTGACTTGGCAAACCTGGTCGTGGCTCGGGCGGCGCGGCGAGGCCTTCAACCGGTGGTGGTCTTGGCCGCGGATTCCCCGCTTTCGCGCCGCCAGCTGCAAGAATCAGGCATCGCGCAAGCCTACTTTCTCGCCGAACATCCCCAGCGCGGGGCGACTGAGTGGGGACGGATCCTGGGCCAAACCTGGCATCTGCCCGATTGAGAGCAACAAGCTATGCTCAGCGGCCATACGCCCAGGTCAGGGCGGTTCCAAAGCTGAGGAAGAAAAAACGACATAAATAAGGTTAGACTAAGTTACAGTGTCTTTTGCAGGAAAGGAAATATAGATGGAGACCGCTTCTTTGACCCATGAGGTCACTTTGACCGATGCCGCAGTAGCCAAGATTAAATCCTTACTGGAACAGGAAGGCCGTGATGATTTGCGGCTGCGCGTGGGAGTAGCTCCCGGGGGTTGTTCCGGTTTGATTTACCAGCTCGAATTCGACGACGAACTGTCCGAAGACGATGCGGTACGGGATTTCGATGGCGTTGAGCTGGTCGTTGACAAAATGAGCGTGCCCTACCTGGCTGGCGCCACGGTTGATTTCCAGGACACCCTGGCTCAGACCGGGTTCGTTATCGATAACCCCAATGCGGTCAATACCTGTTCTTGTGGGGGATCTTTCCACTAGAGAAAAGCTACGAAAAGTCACGGCGAGTCTGGTTATCTGGGCTCGCCGTTTTTTATAGTTCTGAAGCGGTGCAAACGACTGGGTGGAGCGACAAAGTTGAAAAGTCGATAACGATTAGGCTCGGATGTTGACTTATTCAAGGTAAAATCAAGTTTAAACGAATCTGAACTTGAGTATTCCGGGGAGTATCGTGTTACAAAAAATTGCTTTCGCCCTAGCGGCCGCCAGCCTCGCGCTGTCACTGTCTGCCTGTTCCAAACCCGCTGGTAGCGAGATGCCTACTGTGGCTTCACCCCAGTTCGGGACGGTACCGGAGATTAATTTTCCGGCAGCCCCCCCGCCAGAAGTACCCGTGATGAAGGTGCTTGATGACGGCAACGGGAAAGGCCAGGAGGTTAAGGACGGCGACCTTGTCGTTGTGGATTACTACGGCAAAGTTTGGGGCGGAGCTTTAATGCCTGATTCCACCATCACCGATGCGGCCGGACCGCGTGCGATTTCGCTGGCTAACCCGCCTATTGAAGGATGGAAAGAGTTGCGTGGGGTCAAGGTCGGTCAGCGAGTTATGTTGATTCTGCCCCCGAGTAAAGCCTACGGCGAGATGGGTGCCAGCAGTATCGGGGTTAAGAAGGACGACACGCTGGCCTACGTGGTGGACGTGCGTTTAGCGGTGCCCGCGGATGCAGCCTCCAAGTTCCAGGTTACTCCCACCAATAACCCGCTGCCGGATGGTATTAGCATCGATGCGGACGGTCAGGGTGCCTACACGGTCAACGCTGTGGCCGCAGGGTCGTATCCGTCCCGACAATCCACCGCGGTCTACGCCACCGGCGACGGTCCGGCAGTCAAAGCTGGGCAGGGCGTCATTGTGAAACGAGTCAGTGCGGATTGGAACAAACAGACCACCGCGGCTGACTGGAATGCCGGTGAGTTGATCTCGGTTTCAGCTGATTCTCTAGAGCTGGCCGATTTACCGTTGGGTAGTTTGGTACTGGTAGTCACTCCGGCTACGTCCACGACTGATCCCCAGGCAACATTGCTACAGCTGGTTTCTGCCTACGATACCAAACGTTAACAACGCAGGGCGAGGGATACGAAACCTGATTTATGGAAAAAGAGGTACGATCTTGCAACACCTACAGAAACAACTAGTGGTGCTCTCCCTGTTTGCTTTGGCGGCCGCGGGTTTAACGGCTTGTCAAGAGATCCCCAGAGAGCAAAACGCCCCGCTAGCCACCCCGAAGAGTTGTGTTAAGACCATTACCCCAGCCGCATCTGCGGAACCTGCGGCGGTAAAACCGGTAGAAAACGGACCGGTTCCCGCCGTGGACTTACCTGATAGCTTCGGGACGGAACCAAACATTGCGGCGGGAACGGGACCGGCTCCCAAGGATTTCATTCGTACCGTACTGCATGAAGGCACCGGGACGGTCGTTTCCGCGAACGCTGATGTCATCGTCCATTACAAGGGACAAAAGTGGAACGGCGAAGTCTTTGACGACTCCTGGCAAAGGGGAGAACCCGCCTCCTTCTCACTGGGCAACAACATTATCGAAGGCTGGACCTGGGGTTTGGCCGGGCGCAACGTTGGGGATCGGATTGAGCTCGTCATTCCGCCACGCCTAGCTTACGGGGAACTCACGGAACGGGAACAAGCCGCGAAAGACGCCGGGCAGCCCTTACCTGGCAAGGATCACCCGCTGGCTGGCGAAACTTTGGTTTTTGTTATCGACATACTGTTTGCGCCTCCGGTGACGGAAGAAACCCAGTTGGCAGCCTACACCCAGCTTTTGGCTCAATCACAGCCTACCGGGGCGAAGCTCCCCGATGGTCTGCGTATCTATTGCGGTCCCGGTGCTGAGCCACAGCCAGCCTACATCGAAGGTTCAAAAGTTCCCGGCCAGCCCGCGAACGTTTGGACTCTGGAAGGGCAGGGACAGCCCATTCAGGCCGGTGACCAGGTCGGATATGTGGTGGTATCCGGTTCTTGGGGAGACAAGCCCATTTCCACCTGGATCAACGGTCAGGGCGTGCTGTGGGCAGATGCGGAAACCATGAAAGCCGTGGGTAAAACCGTCGGTTCTCGACTGGTGATGGTGGGGCCTCCGAATAAATCAGCGCCCCGTGGTGTCGTCCAGATCGTCGATATCGTAGACGCTATCGCCCTGCCAACCTTGGGATAGGGCAGCGATTGTCACCAGGATTTTCGAGTCGGTGAGCTTGGTCGACATCCATCGGTGGGGCGCCCACAGAACTGTTTGGCGTGCACCCACTCGGTAGGTAAAATGTTCATGTCTTTGGTAAAGGAGCGAATTCTATGGAAGCAAAAGCAGGCACCGATGCCGTGCAAGTTATGCTTTTCAGTGGCAATCCCCATACCCGTCAAGCCGTCATGGATGCAGCCGGACTCAGCGGTAGTTTCGATATACCGCCGATTGACTGGCAGGAAGTGGCGACCCCGGATGCGGTGAAACAAAATTTCGCTGAGGACCGCTATGCGGCTCTGGTGCTTGACGCTGAAACTTATCAAGAGGGTGGGCAATCGGTGGCGCGTTGGCTCAATATCCATGCGGATAAAGTTCCGCCCATCATCATGCTGGTGGCTCGCCAACAGGACGAATGGATGTCGCGCTGGTCCGGGGCGAGCTATAACGTGCCGGCTCCCTACGAGGCTGACGCTGTGATGGCTGCTCTGAGAAAGGCTCTTTCACAGACCACTTGAGAGCCTTAGCGACGGCGGATGGGCAGGAGCAAACCCAACCCCACCGCTAGGGCCAGCAAACATATAGTGGCTGCCACTGCCGAATAAGCCGGTTGGGTAATCCCCAGGATTATAAAGCCGATGATGGCGGCAACCAGCAGCAACCAACCGACCTTAGTGTGAGTGCGCAAAGTCGGTAAAGGGGGATTGGGTGCTACGAAGCCTTCGTTGTCTTCCGCTGGAGTCCAGTCCCGAGGTCCGAAACCTCCGAGCTCAGGAGTAGCCGCCGCGAGTTGCTCGAAACGGCGATTGACCTCCTCAGGGGTTTCCTCATCGCGATCCTTGTGACCGCTTCGTTTACGAAACGTCATATTTGAACTATACATGAAGCCCTTGGGGCACTGGAGGTATCGACTGTGTACAGATTCTCAAAGATTGTCGCCGGACCGTTGTTACGCCTCTTGTTTCAGCCATGGATACGCGGAGCGGAAAACATCCCCGAAACCGGACCGGCAATTTTGGCTTCCAATCACCTCGCCGTCATCGACTCGGTGTTCCTCCCTTTGATGACCAAGCGGGAAATCACCTTCGTCGGGAAGTCCGATTACTTTACCGGCACCGGATTTAAAGGCTGGATTACCAAGCATTTTATGCAATCCGTGGGGGTTATTCCGGTAGACCGTTCCGGCGGCAAAGCCTCCCAGGTCGCTTTGGATAAAGGCCTGCAAGTTCTGGAACGTGGCGGTTTATTCGGTATCTATCCCGAAGGCACACGCTCCCCGGACGGCAGGCTTTATCGAGGCAAAACTGGGATTGCTCGGCTATCGCTCATCAGCGGCGCTCCGATTATTCCGGTGGCGATGGTGGGAACGAACAAATCGCAGCCTATCGGCAAGACCATCCCCAAGCTGGAGCGTATCGGGGTCATTATCGGAAAACCTCTGGATTTCTCCCGCTACAAAGGTATGGAAAACAATCGCTACGTATTGCGTTCCATCACCGATGAAGTCATGTATGACCTGATGCTGCTGTCCGGGCAGGAATATGTTGATGAATATGCCGCCAATGTGAAAAAACGCCTGGAGGCACAGCGAAAATCTAGCAGGGACGCTGGCAAAGACTCCGAAACAGCCCCAAGTGAGGCTGAGACTTCGGATACTTCCCCTTCCGAGGAACAGCCGGATACCACACCCGACTTAGCCACCCAACCCGGCGATGAATCCTAGAATGTTAAGAAATCGGACAACGAGAAAGGCAGAAATATGGCTCTGAAGCGAGTAGCTCTGTTGACGGCCGGCGGTTTTGCGCCGTGCCTGTCCACCGCGGTGGGCATGTTGATTGAACGGTACACCGAGTTGGAACCGGAGGTGGAAATCATCGCTTACGAGCACGGCTATCACGGTCTGCTGACCGGCAAGTATTTGCAGATTGATGATGATGCCCGGGCTCATGCCTCCCGTTTGCAGCTCTATGGCGGTTCGCCCATCGGTAACTCCCGAGTCAAGCTGACGAACACCGCCGACCTGGTGAAACGCGGTCTTATCAAGGAGGGCGAGGACGCCCTGAAAGTCGCTGCCGACCAGCTGGTAAAGGACGGTGTAGATGTACTGCACACCATCGGTGGGGACGATACGAACACGACCGCAGCAGATCTAGCAGCCTACCTGGAAGCGCACAAGTATCACCTCACGGTGGTGGGACTACCCAAGACTATTGACAACGATGTAGTGCCGATTCGTCAATCTTTGGGTGCCTACACAGCAGCCGAAAATACTTCCATTTTTGCCCAGCACATCATTTCCGAATCCCGGGTATCTCCGCGGATGCTGATTGTGCACGAGGTAATGGGACGTAACTGTGGCTGGCTGACGGCGTACTCGGCAAAGCTGTATCGCGAGTGGCTGGACGCGCAAACCTTTGTGCCGTCGGTGGGGTTGGACCGTAAACACTGGGATATTAACGGTATCTACGTGCCAGAGATGCATATGGACATCGAATCCGAAGGCAAACGCCTCAAGAAAATTATGGACGAAAACGACACCGTCAACATTTTCCTGTCTGAAGGCGCCGGAGTCATGGATATTGTGGCCGAGATGGAGGCTCAGAACCAGGTCGTCAATCGTGATGCGTTCGGCCACGTGCGCCTGGACGAAATCAATCCGGGACAATACTTTGCCAAGCGGTTTGCCAAGGCATTAGACGCTGAAAAAGTCCTGGTTCAAAAATCCGGTTACTTCGCGCGTTCCGCCCCGTCCAATCAAGCTGACTTGCAGCTCATCAAGGGCATGGTGGACCTGGGCGTGCAGTGCGCTATCGCCGGAGAATCCGGGGTTATTGGGCACGACGAGGAAAATGGCAATCGTTTGAGCTGTATCGATTTCCAGCGCATCAAGGGCGGCAAGCCGTTCGACGTGAACCTGCCGTGGTTCCGTCAGATGCTCCAGGAGATTGGCCAAGCCTAGGCTTTTCAGGTTTTCTCACCTGCCTCGCTCCGGGTTAAACTATAGGAAAGTTGCCCGGAGCGAGGGCTTTTAATGGCAAACACGAAATGAGAACGCAGGAAATGGTCTTGAATACACTACGGGATTTTGAAACTGTCTGGCGCGGCGCAGCTGCTTTCCAGCAGCCACACTATCCCGACCCGGCCAAGGTTACCGAGGTCTGCGCCGCTCTGAAACAGCGCCCGCCGCTGGTTTTTGCCGGAGAGGTCAACGAGTTGCAAAACTTGATGGCCCAAGCCTGTGTCGGCGAGGCTTTCGTGCTGACCGGCGGGGATTGCGCCGAAACTTTCGCGGAATCCACTGCTGACCACTTGAAACTAAAAATTCAGACCATCCTGCAAATGGCAGTCGTTCTGGCTTATGGTGGGGGACTGCCTGTCATCAAAATGGGCCGCATGGCAGGCCAGTATGCCAAGCCACGTTCTTCTGATACGGAAACTCGCGACGGGGTGACTTTGGAATCCTACCGAGGTGACGCAGTCAACGGACACGAGTTCAACGCAGACTCACGCACTCCCGACCCGCGCCGGCTCATGTCCTGCTACCAATACTCCGCCGCCACGCTGAACCTGATTCGAGCTTTCACCCAGGGCGGTTACGCGGATATGCGCCGAGTCCACGAGTGGAACAAAGGCTTTATGCGCAACCGGGCTTACTCGAAATTTGACGATTTAGCTACCGCGATTGACGCGGCCATGCAGTTTATGAAAGCTACCGGGGTTCCCTCGGATGCGCTGCGAACCACCGATTTCTATGCCTCACACGAAGCGCTCCTTTTGGAATACGAAAGCGCCCTAACTCGTGTGGATTCCATCAGTGGCGATTTGTATGACACTTCTGCGCACTTCCTGTGGATTGGGGAACGCACCCGCCAGGTGGACGGGGCGCACGTGGCTTTGCTGTCTCAAGTGAAGAATCCCCTGGGAGTTAAGCTGGGACCGAACTCGACTCCTGATGACGTGACAGGGCTTGTGGAACGGTTGAATCCAGAGGGGCTGGCGGGACGCCTGACTTTCATCACCCGGATGGGGGCCAGCAACATTAGGGAAAAACTTCCTGCCCTGTTGCAAGCCGGCAAAGACACCGGCACCCCTATTGTGTGGATGTGCGATCCGATGCACGGCAACACAGTAAAGACCGGTTCGGGCTACAAAACCCGTCACTTTGAGACGATTCTGGACGAGGTGCGGGGTTTCTTTGCCGCGCACGAGGCCGTGGGGACGGTTCCTGGGGGCATTCACGTGGAACTGACGGGCGAGGACGTGACCGAAATCGTTGGCGGTACGGAAACCATCGATGAATCCGCTCTGGCGAACCGTTATGAAACCTTGGTCGATCCGCGTCTGAACCACCAACAAGCACTGGAACTGGCTTTCCTGGTGGCGCAAATGCTGGCTCAGGCGAAGCCGGGGATTCAACCGGCGGACTTAGAGAACTTTCCGGCTCTAGGTTTTTAATCTGCGCCTTGCGCGCGGCGTGGCGTTAACCTGTTGGGGATTTTCGAGGGACGGACTCCGGTTCACCGGGTATCAAGCGCGCTTAGAACAGGGTGATGGTCACCGTGGAGCCGACTTTTGCCTGAGTTCCGGCGCTAGGATTGGAATTCAAAACCCGTTTGGAATCCCCGAAAGTCCGTTTTACATTGACTGTAAAGCCAGCGGATTCTAGGGCGGCGCGAGCATCACCTTCACTCTTACCAAAGACGTTAGGCACCGCTACTACTTCCGGACCTTTAGAAATCACCAGGTTAACCTGATCCAGACGGTGAACCGTGGTGTTGGGCGCCACGCTTTGGCTGATGACCTTGCCCTTGGGAACGCTATCTGAGAAGTCTTCCGTGACCTGGGGCTGCAAACCGACCTGCGTCAACTCGTTTTGAGCTTCCTGGCTCGGTTTACCAACCAAATCTGGCATTGAAACGGGTTGGCGTCCCTTGGAAACCGTAATTTTTACGATGGTGTTGTGCGCCACGCTGGCATTGGGAGCCGGGTCTTGGGAAGAAATTTGGCCTTCCGGCACGGTGTCGTGGAAGTCCTCGCTGATTTGCGGAGTATTAAAGCGAGCCTTTTTCACCAGCTCCAGGGCTTCCTCACGGGTTTTTCCGGTCAAATCAGGCATAGTCAGCATTTCGATGCCCTTGGACACAAAAATCTTTGCAGTCTGAAAACGCCCCAGCGGTTTACCGGGCGCAGGATTGGTGCGAGCCACGTTACCGGCAGGAATGTTGTCATCGAACACATCCACTCGTTCAAAAGTCACATCAGCAGCGGTGAGGGATTTGGAGGCATCCGGCCACTGTTGATTGACCACGTCCACCATGGGCCTAAACGATCCCGGTCCCCACATAAAGAACCAGGTCAGGATGGCGGCCAACAGGACTATAGCGCCGACGATTCCCCCAATCAAACGTCCCCGTGTCTTGCTGCGGGTGGCGCCTTCGGATGGGGTTGCGGAGTCCAGTGCGGACTCTGATTGACGTCCCCGGCGACGCTTCCACCAGGACTTGTGATGCGAGGGAGAACCAGGGGCACCAGGGAGCGGAACTTCACTGAGAGTCGGGGTCAGCTCCTGGTCAGAGTCCAAATCGGCAGGATTGGTTGCCGGTGGAGTGTCCCCGCGCAGTTCCATCTCGTTGGGGTCCAGTTCGGCAATGGTTTGGTTGACCAGTTCCAGGGCGGCGTCCCCGTTCAAAGGCCGTTTGGCAGGGTCGCGCGTTGTGAGTTTCGCAATCAGGTCATCGACGGGTTGCGGAACCCAAGGCTGCGTCTCTTTGATATGCGGGACGTCTTCATGCACGTGAGCGTAAGCGATTTGGATGGGAGAATCGCCAGAAAACGGGGGAATTCCTGCTAGGAGCTCGAAAAGCATGATGCCGGTCGCGTAAACATCGACGCGGGAATCTGCGGCGGTTCCAGAGACAGTTTCGGGAGATAGATACGCTACCGTGCCCAGGATTGAGCCGGTGGTAGCAGCAGTGACTTCGGAGGCGGCGCGCGCCAAACCGAAATCGGCAACTTTAACTTGGCCGGTTTCTGGCAGCAGCACGTTTTCTGGCTTTACATCACGATGAATCAAGCCGGAACGGTGAGCGGCAGCGAGAGCCTGGAGGATTTCTTTGGTGATTTTGAGAGCCTCGCCCACCGTCAGACAGCCCTGCGAACGCAGGTAAGTACGCAGGTTTGGACCTTTTATCAGTTCCATCACCAGGTAGCTAGAACCTTGGGCGCTGCCTTGGTCATAAACCGCGACCACGCCGGGGTGGGTCAGTTTTGCCGCTGCCCGCGCCTCTCGGCGGAACCGGGCGACAAAGTCCGCGGACTCCGCTAGGTGCGGATACATGATTTTCAAGGCCACCGGCCGGTCTAAGCGCGTATCTCGCGCCCGGTACACGGTAGCCATCCCGCCGCGGGCAATTCGCTTTTCAATAACATAACGGGCATCAATAGTCTGTCCTACCAGGCGATCCGAGGGCTCCGGCGCGGCTTTCGGGGCTGCGGCGGGCTGAGCCGGCGGGAAAGAATCGGGCATCTTGCCGTTAGAGTGACGTCCCGTAGAAGTCGGTTTTGGCGCCGGTACCGCGGTCGTGGCTCCGGTACCGTCAAAATTTTCCTTTTCTTCGTCACTCACGCCCAAAAGTCTAGGTTAAATTGTCCGGTATTTCTGTGTCCCTCCCCGTGACGCGCCGCTTTTTGCATTAGTTTTGCATTGTGAGTGATATCTGGAAGGAATATAGCTGGCTGACTATCAGTGAAGCGGCGGCTTATCTGGGCGTGGAGGCGAAGGCTATTCGCTCCTGGTTGAAAGATGTATCCTTGCTGGCCCTGCCTTCGCCAGAGGACGGAAAGTTGCGTATTCCCCAAGTCTTCCTGGTGGCTGCCGAGTCTGAGGGGGACTACCGCGGTCCGCTGGAGGTTCTGCGGGGCACCCTAATCCTGCTGCGTGACGGCGGGTTCAGTGATGCCGAAGCGATGAACTGGATGTTGAGGGAGGACGACAGCTTGGGGGACACCCCGCTAAATGCTCTGCGGGAGGGGCGCAAGAAAGCTGTGCGCCGAGTGGCTGGGGCACTGGCTCTCTAGTTAGCGCGGTTCACCAGGGAGGAACCGAAGTCTGCAAGTTGCCGTTTCACTTCCGCATCGCACGGCATGGCATCAAGGAATCTCTGGGATTGTTCCAGATGTTCATTCATCAAATCCGAAATGGCGCGACGAGCTCCGGAACCGGTGATGATGGCGCAAATGTTGTCAATTATGGGCGGAGTTAAGTCTGGAGCTCCCCAATAGCGCATCAAGTAGTCCCGTCCCTGGTCATCAGTCATTTCCCAAGCGAGGGCGAGCTGCGCGGTGCGTTTGCCGGAACGAATATCATCGCCTGCTGGTTTCCCGGTCAGTTCTTGATCGCCGAAAATTCCCAAATCATCATCGCGTAGCTGGTAAGCCACCCCCAGAGGAGTGGCAAAACCTTCCAACTGTTCCATCAAGGAATCACTGGCACCGCGCAACGCTGCCCCCAACAACAGCGGTATCACCACGGAATAACGCGCAGTCTTGTGCTTGATGATTTCCATAGCCGCGTCCTGAGATGGGGGCATATCGGGGGAAATCTCGCGAGTCTCAGCGGAAAGGTCGAGGAACTGTCCGTAGGCGACTTCGGCTTGCATCGAAACGTAGAGATTGCTGGCTCGGCGCGCATTTTCCGTAGAGAGCGTGCTGATAGCTTGGGAAAAGTAAGAGTTCGCTGCCGCATAGAGCAAATCACCCCACAGAATAGCGGCGGAGTCGCCGAAACGAGGTCCACCCATGGGGAAAGAAGTCATAAATGCGATTTGTGCGGAAGGCAGGCCACGGCGTTTGATGGCATCGTCAATAATGTCATCGTGAACTAGGGCCGAAGCCTGGAAAAGCTCGAGGCTGGTGCCCAGGTCCAGAAGTTGGTCGGGAATTTCATCCGTTTTGAGAGGGCCAGCGGCGCTAATCCACCCCATGTAGGCGGCGATAGCCCGGAAACGCTTACCGCGAGCGAGTAGGCCGATAGTGGGACCAGAGAATTCGTCAAGTTGGGTGATAGTTAAGGCTTTGCTGGTGCAATATTTCCACGGTTCAGTGAGGCGGGCGCTGACCTCAGAGCGCACGTCAGCTATTAGGGAAATCTCCTCGAGCATGACCCAAATTTACCATGTCATGAGCAATTTTGTTAGTATGAAATTATAATTGTGCCTTGTACGTTTTGAAACAAATCCTCAATGCGAAAGGTTCTCGGTGTCTACCAGCGAAAAGCCTATTGAAAATCAAGGCGAAACCAGCACTTCCACCACTCGTAAGACTGCCGGTAAGTCAGCGGCAGCCACCAAGGCTGGTTCCACCACTAAGAAAGCCGCCACCAGGTCTGCGGCAGGACAGAAAGCCTCGACGACACGGTCGGATACGAAATCAACCGGCAAGTCTTCGACGAAAACCAAGGCCACGACCGGAACCCGGACCACCGCAGCGAAAGCCACCAAGGCTACTGCGAAAACCAGTGCAAAGACTGGCGCGAAGACTACCTCTAAACCGGCCGCCAAGACCTCCACGAAGACTACGGCCAAAGCGACCACCAAGGCTAGTGCAAAATCTGGCGAGAAAACGACACCGAAAGCCAGCGCGCGCTCTGCTGCTAAAACAACCGCGAAAGCCGGGACCAAGCAGGCAGCGAATAAACAGAGTACCGCCCGTAAAACCCGGGCCACCAAGGCAAGCGCCACAGCGGCTGGCACAGGAGCGAAGCGGAAGAAGTCAGTAACAGATCAAGAATTACCCGAAGAGTCTGTAAAAAATCAGGCGCTAGACCCTGAGGACGAAATCGAGGAAGAAGTCGAAGACAAAGACAACGAACCTGATGAAGGCGAACTGGAAGACCCGGAAATCGCGGATGAGGACTTAGAAAACCTCGAGGACGACGACGAGACTGACGAGGAAGAAGACTCAGACAGCGAAGAAGACGCTGAAGAAACCGAGGACGAGGACACTTCCCGCGAGGACAAGTCGAAAGACAATGACGCCAAGCAGGATTCTAAAACTAAAAACTCGACGAGTGCGGAATACACCCTTTCAGAAAAAGACGATGCGGACGAGCCGGCTCAAAAAGTTACCGTAGCTGGGGCGACTTCCGATCCGGTTAAGGATTACCTGAAGCAAATTGGTAAAGTCGCGCTGCTGAACGCGGAACAGGAAGTGGACCTGTCCAAGCGAATTGAGGCTGGACTCTACGCGGATCACCTGTTGAAAACCAAGCAGGAAACCATGACTCCGAAAGAGATTCGGGAACTGCACTATGTGGTTCAAGACGGGCAAATGGCTAAGAACCACCTGCTGGAGGCGAACCTGCGTCTGGTGGTAGCCCTGGCAAAGAAATATACCGGGCGCGGTATGTTGTTCCTTGACTTGATTCAAGAGGGCAACTTGGGTCTGATTCGCGCGGTGGAAAAGTTCGATTATTCCAAGGGCTACAAGTTCTCGACCTACGCGACCTGGTGGATTCGTCAGGCCATTACCCGTGCCATGGCTGACCAGGCTCGCACCATTCGCATCCCGGTACATATGGTGGAAGTCATTAACAAGCTGGCCCGCGTCCAGCGGCAAATGCTGCAGGATCTGGGACGCGAACCCACCCCAGATGAGCTGGCCCAAGAGCTCGAGATGACCCCGGAAAAGGTCGTGGAAGTTCAGAAATATGGCCGTGAGCCGATTTCGCTGCACACCCCGCTGGGTGAGGACGGCGATTCCGAATTTGGGGATTTGATTGAAGATTCCGAAGCGGTGGTACCTGCCGATGCGGTCAGCTTTATGATGCTCCAAGAACAGCTGCAGCGCGTTTTGGACACGTTGAGCGAGCGGGAATCCGGCGTGATTGCCATGCGTTTCGGCCTCAAAGATGGCCAGCCCAAGACTTTGGACGAAATCGGGCGCCGCTACGGGGTCACTCGCGAGCGTATCCGCCAGATTGAGGCCAAGACAATGTCCAAGCTGCGCCACCCGGCCCGTTCCCAATCTTTGCGCGATTACTTGAACTAATAGCGACCCCT
This sequence comes from Mobiluncus sp., assembly GCF_985070215.1. NCBI lineage: Bacteria > Bacillati > Actinomycetota > Actinomycetes > Actinomycetales > Actinomycetaceae > Mobiluncus > Mobiluncus sp. The sequence continues at coordinate 13,743 of NZ_CFKZQR010000047.1, forward strand.
GTGCGCGATGGCATCGCGTAGTGAGTGAGCCATCGCGTTAATGGCGGAGGCGGCTAAAAGCGACGTCCGGGGGACGTCGCGCCGCTGTAGCTCCAAAGCAGAAAAGAACTATCGCGTTAGTGGCGTATCGGTTTTAGTGGTGGGCGCTTCGTCGCTGGGGGCGCTCGCGAGAGTCGGAAGGGGGAGTGCCCCCTCGCGTTTTGCGCGACTATTGTCGCAAAACGCTCACCCCCCAGCCTCTCGCTGAG
>NZ_CFKZQR010000048.1:0-13593 GCF_985070215.1 Mobiluncus sp.
AAGGAAGTGGCGCGCAATTTTGCGTAGCAAAATTGCTGGCACCGCGATGTGGGTTGAGCGCATTTTTGCGTAGCAAAATTGCTGGCACGGCGGTGTGGTCTGCAAGCAAATTTGCGTGGTCTGATTCCAGAATTCTTTGTCTTTTCCGGTCATGTCGTTAGAGGAATGGAGCTAAAACTTTTTTCGTTTAATTGCGTCGCGTATAAGATTGTTTAGTAAACCAAGACTGAGAAAGGCGCAAAGTGTCCGAGATTAACGTCACTATTGACGGGAAAGCAACCCAGATTGAATCCACCATCACCGGTGAGGACTTGTACCGGGACCGCAAAGAAGTCATTGCTTACTTCATCAACGGTCAGGCCCGCGACCTGTATCGCGAACTTCACGACGGGGACACAGTCGAAGCCATCACTATTGACTCCGAGATGGGCTTGAACATTCTGCGCCACTCCTGCACTCACGTGATGGCCCAGGCCGTCAAGCAGGTTCGCCCGAACGTAAAGTACGGTATCGGACCCTTCATCGAAAACGGCTTTTACTACGATTTCGGCGTTGACGAGCCTTTTACCCCGGAGGACTTGAAGGCCATTGAAAAATACATGGCGCGAATCTGCAAAGAAGACCAAAAGTTTGTGCGCCGGGTCGTCACCGAAGAGGAAGGCCGCCAGGAACTCGCCAATCAGCCTTACAAGCTGGAATTGATTGGCTTGAAAGGGACGGATGCGGACAATGACCAGGCTGCAGCAGGGGCTTCCGTGGAAGTCGGCGGTAGCGAACTGACGATTTACGACAACGTGCGCAAGAACGGTGAGGTCGCCTGGAAGGACTTGTGCCGTGGCCCGCACGTACCTTCGACCCGTCTGTTGAACGGCGTGTTTAAGTTGATGAAAGTGTCGGCCGCGTACTGGCGCGCCGACCAAGCCAACGACTCCCTGCAACGCATCTATGGCACCGCTTGGGCGACCAAAGACGACCTGAAAGATTACGTGACCCGCATGGAGGAGGCCGCCAAACGCGACCACCGCCGGTTGGGCAATGAGCTCGACCTGTTCAGTTTCCCAGAGGAAATCGGTTCCGGCTTGGCCGTGTTCCACCCCAAGGGGGCGATGGTGCGCATGGAGATGGAAAACTATTCTCGGCGTCGCCACCTGGAGGAGGGGTACTCTTTCGTCTACACTCCGCACGTCACCAAGGGGCAGCTGTTTGAAACGTCAGGGCACTTGGAATGGTACAAAGACGGCATGTTCCCGCCCATGCGCGTGGACGAGGAATGCGACGACCACGGCAACGTTACGAAGGAAGGCTTCGACTATTACTTGAAGCCCATGAACTGCCCCATGCATAACCTCATCTATAAATCCCGCTCGCGTTCCTACCGGGAGCTACCGCTGCGATTGTTCGAATTCGGGACCGTTTACCGTTACGAGAAATCCGGTGTGGTTCACGGCTTGACCCGCGGACGCGGCTTTACCCAGGACGACAGCCACATCTATTGCACGCGTGAACAGATGAAAGACGAGTTGACGAAACTGTTGAACTTCGTGCTGGATTTGCTCAAAGACTACGGTTTGGATGACTTTTATCTCGAACTTTCTACGAAGGATCCGCACAAGTTCGTGGGTACGGACGAGATTTGGGAGGAAGCGACCAATACACTGGCCGAAGTTGCCACAGCCTCGGGCTTAGAGTTGGTGCCGGATCCTGAGGGGGCGGCGTTCTACGGTCCCAAGATTTCCGTGCAAGCCCGCGATGCGATTGGGCGGACTTGGCAGATGTCGACTATTCAGCTGGACTTCAACCTGCCTGAACGTTTCGATTTGGAATACACTGCGGCGGATGGCACTCGGCAGCGTCCCGTCATGATTCACCGTGCCCTATTCGGTTCTATCGAACGTTTCTTTGGGGTGCTGACCGAGCACTACGCCGGAGCGTTCCCGGCTTGGCTGGCGCCGGTGCAGGTGCGTTTGGTGCCGGTAGCAGAGGCATTCAATGATTACTGCGAGCACATTGCGGACCGGTTGCGGGCGGAAAGTGTGCGGGTCGAGGTCGACACGACCGATGACCGTTTCGGCAAGAAGATTCGCAATGCCGCCAAGGACAAGATTCCTTTCACCCTCATTGCTGGTGGCGAGGACGCGCAGGCGAACGCGGTGTCCTTTAGGTACCGCGGCGGGGAGCAAAAGAACGGTGTCCCGATTGACCAAGCGATAGCGGAAATCCTGGAGGCCATCCGCAGCCGCAGGAACGATTAATATGACTGATTTACCCGCGGAATCAAGCGAAAACTTCGGTGCGCAAACTGACGGACTGGAGCGCCTGTGGACGCCTCACCGAATGGTGTACATCGACGATGGGCCGCATCGTGATGTACAAGCGTGTCCGTTTTGCGAGGGCCCGAAAGGGGACGACGAACAGAACCTGATTGTGTATCGGGGCAAGACCTGCTTCGTGGTGATGAACCTGTTTCCCTACAATCCCGGCCATGTTTTGGTTTTGCCTTACCGGCACGTTCCTGACTACACCGATTTGGGCTTTGCTGAGCGTATCGAATTCGGCGAGCTGACCGCGCATACTATGGAGGTTATTCGCCAGGTCAAAGCGCCGCAAGGCTTTAACCTGGGGATGAACCAAGGCACGGTCGCGGGTGCCGGAATCGCCGGACACCTGCATCAACACATCGTGCCGCGCTGGGCGGGGGACGCGAATTTCTTTCCCATCGTGGCGCGCACGAAAGCCGTCCCGGAACTGTTGGGCCAGACCCGCCAGGTCCTGGCCCAGGCGTTCGGTGACTGGCAGCCGCACGAAATCTGAAACCTCTCGGTACCGGACTTGAGAAACTGCAGCTCAATCACGATGAAAACTACCAAGACTAACGCGATGCGACTGCTGGACAGCGCCGGGGTAGCTTACGAAACCTCGAGTTATCCCACGGACGGGGACATCGGCGCACTGCATACCGCCGAAGTCTTGGGGATATCCGCCGAACTCATCTACAAGACCCTGGTGTTGGAGGACGGGCAGGGCGGACACTATGTCGCGGTCGTTCCCGCCGATGCCGAACTGGATTTGAAAAAGACCGCCGCGCATTTCGGCGTGAAACATGTCCAGCTCATCAACTGGCGGACGCTGCGGGAGGTGACGGGGTATATCCGCGGGGGATGCTCCCCGTTAGGGATGAAAAAATTGTTCCCCACAGTTATCGAAGAAACCGCCGTATTGCACGATAAGTTCTATGTCTCGGCAGGATTGCGCGGCCAGCAAATTGTGGTTAATCCTCAGGACTTGGCACAAGTGGTGTCGGCCAGTTTCGCCGATATCGTGCAGTAATCGCTAAAATGGGGACGACTGAGAAATCGTAACCAGAATTTGAACAAGGAAAGAAGGCAAAATGTCTGATCAACTGGCGCAAGGAACCGGGACTGATTTGGTGAAGCGGGGCATGGCTCAAATGCTCAAGGGCGGTGTCATTATGGACGTCGTTAACGCTGAGCAGGCCAAGATTGCCCAAGATGCCGGTGCCGTGGCGGTGATGGCTTTGGAGCGTGTTCCAGCGGATATTCGGGCTGAAGGCGGCGTCGCGCGGATGAGCGACCCTGATCTTATTGACGGAATCATTAACGCGGTGTCTATTCCCGTGATGGCAAAAGCCCGGATTGGCCATTTTGCGGAAGCTCAGGTGTTGCAGAGCCTGGGGGTGGACTACATCGATGAGTCCGAAGTTTTAACCCCGGCTGACTACAAGCATCACATCAACAAGTGGGATTTCACCGTGCCTTTCGTGTGCGGAGCCACTAACCTCGGTGAGGCTTTGCGCCGTATCAGCGAGGGCGCAGCCATGATTCGTTCCAAGGGCGAAGCCGGTACCGGGGACGTGTCCAACGCGGTAACCCATATGCGCACCATGACTTCGCAAATCAACCGCCTGACCACCATGCGTCCCGATGAACTGTTTGACGCTGCTAAAGAATTACAGGCTCCCTATCCGCTGGTCAAAGAGGTCGCGGAAACCGGGAAGCTGCCGGTCGTGCTGTTTACCGCGGGCGGTATTGCCACTCCGGCTGACGCAGCGTTGATGATGCAGTTGGGTTCCGAAGGCGTGTTCGTGGGTTCTGGCATCTTTAAGTCGGGCGATCCGGCGAAGCGTGCGGCGGCGATTGTCAAGGCCACAGCCCGCTACAACGAACCGGAAGTCGTTGCTGAGGTGTCCCGTTCCTTGGGTGAAGCTATGGTCGGTATCAATGTTCACGACATTCCCGATGACGCGCGCCTGGCTCAGCGCGGCTGGTAATCCGCGGTATTGCTGAGTTTTGCCAATAAGCCAGAGAAAAGGATGACTTTGGAGCAAAATCAATGGCACGTGGGTGTCCTCGCTTTGCAAGGTTCGGTGGTTGAACACGCGCGGGCTCTGCGCGCGCTGGGAGCCGTACCGGTGGAGGTGAAAGTTCCTTCCCACCTGCAGGATTTGGACGGTCTGATTATTCCGGGCGGGGAATCGACCACCATGTACAAGCTAGCGCGCGCTTTCGACCTGTTTGACCCGTTGAAAGACTTTGTCCACAGCGGAAAAGCCATTTATGGCAGCTGCGCGGGCATGATTATGCTGGCTGACCACATCGTTGACGGGATAGACGGCCAAGAAACCCTGGGCGGATTGGACGTGGTCGTGCGGCGCAACGCGTTTGGCCGGCAAGTCGATTCGGCGCAAAGTTTTGTGGACCCCGGTTCTTTTGGCGGTGACCAGCCCCTTCCAGCTGTGTTCATTCGCGCCCCCTGGGTGGAATCAGTCGGAGCGGGGGTGGAAGTGCTCTCGACTTGGCAACAGACCCCGCAGTCGGCTCCGCGCGTGGTGGCGGTGCGCCAAGGCCCCTTGCTGGCGACCTCATTCCACCCCGAAGTTACCGACGACCTGCGCGTACACCGCTACTTCCTGAACCTTGTGAAGGCGCAAACCAACTGAGACGACACCGAAGGGGCGAGGGAACAGGTCATGGACGAGGTTTTACACTCCGGCGGGCACGGCGAAACAGCGCCGAGCACTAGGCCTGACAACGACACCGAAACCTCTATTGACGACTATTTTCTGCGGGAATGGCCCCAGGACGAGGCCGGCTATTACCATCGTCAGGCGGCCCGAGTCGTGGCTTTCAACAGTCGCGATGAGCTGCTGTTGCTGCGTGGACACGATTTTTCAGACTTTGAGCACTGGTGGTGGTTTACCGTTGGGGGCGGTCTGGAAGCGGGGGAGGACCCTAGAGACGGGGCCGTGCGGGAGTTTTTTGAAGAAACCGGCTACCGCCTGAATCCAGATGAGCTGGTTGGTCCAGTGCTGCGCCGGCACGCCACCTTCGACTTTCACGCGCTGACCTGCCGTCAGGACGAACTTTTCTATTTCACCAGGCTTCCCGGGTCGCCCGTGTTTGTGCGTGATGGTTTTACTGAGGTCGAACGGGAAGTTTTAGATGAACTGAAATGGTGGAACCTCGATGCTTTACAGCATGAAATAGCTGACGGAGCGGTGGTTTACCCGTTGGATTTAGTCTCTCTGGCCCGCGGCTGGTTGCGTGGCTGGGACGGAAGCTGCCCCGAAATCAGCGAAGGCACCGTGGGGAAACGCCACTGAGCCGGTTAAACGTTTGGTGCCCGGTCAAAGACCAGGCACCAAAAGCATTTCTCCGACCGAAACTATTGCTCGGTAGGCGATTCGTCAGACGTGGCAGCCGGAGTGTTATCCACCTTGAACCCTGACACGGATTCAGCCAAGTCAGTCGAGATACTCAACACGGTTTGCATCGTTTCCGAGATTTTCTCCAGTTCCTCAGAGTTGCTCGTGGCGGCTCCGGCAATCATCTCAATATCAGAGGCAATTCCAGCCGAGCCCTCGGCGGCGCTCTGTACGGAGTGAGAAATTTCGTTCACGGTCGCGGTCTGTTCTTCCACAGCCGCCGCGATTACCGTTTGAGATTCATTGATTTGGCTAATGACTTCCGTAATCTGTTGCAGGGCTTGCTCCGCGTTCGCGGTATCTTCCTGGATGGACAGCACACGGGCAGAAATATCTGAAGTCGCGGTGCCGGTCTGAGAAGCAAGGTCTTTCACTTCCCCAGCAACGACCGCGAATCCCTTACCGGCGTCCCCGGCACGGGCGGCTTCGATAGTGGCGTTGAGAGCCAGCAGGTTGGTTTGTTCAGCAATCTGGGTAATCGAAGCAATAACTTCACCGATACGCTGGGAGGAATCGGATAGCTTGGACATGATTTCTGTCGTGTGAGACGCGACTTCCATTGCGTGATTGGCGACTTCCGCGGCATTGGTGGCATTGGAAGAAATCTCGCGGATAGAAGCCCCCATTTCTTCCGAAGCGGCGGCGACGGTAGAGATGGCGGCAGAAACCTCATTGGCGTTGGCGGCGGTCTTGCCGGCCTCCTCGGCGGCTTGGCGTGCCTCGGAGTTCATCTTGTTTGTGGTGTCGTCAATCTGAGAAGTGTGTTTCTCAAGGCTTTGGGCGCTGGTCGCGATAACGGAAATCAACTCAGCAATGCTGGAATTCTTGGAGTTAATGGTTTGCGCCAACTGCTGGGTTTCCTGTACACCCAGGGAACGCAGCCGTACCGTCAAATCCTTGGCATCGTGAGCTTCCAAAATCCTGCGGAATTCCTGCACCGGGCGGGCAGTAGTCCGATTGAACATGAGCAGCAGCATGACTACGGCAACCACCAGGGCAATCGCCACGATAGAAAGAATCCACAAAGCCACATCAGCACCGGTAGCCGAGGCTTGGGCGCTGCTATCCAAGCGCTGGTTCATGTGATCCACGCCTTTCTGGATTGGGGTCATGATTTTTTCGACTTCATCGTTGTACTGATCCCCAAAAATCAGCTCCCGTGCCAAGTCTTGTTTTGCATCGGGGTCCAGGGCGGCATCTTCCGGGCTGACCTGCCATTCGGCGACCGCAGGAGGCATCTCGCTGGGGTCCATTCCTTGTGAATCCATAATTAGCCGCTGGGCGCGAGTCTCCAAATCCACCAAGTTATCTGAGTTAGCCATACCCTGCTTAACCAAATCGGTTTCCGAAGCGGGAGCACCCAGCTTTTCCAACTGTTCGACTGCATCAGCCTTGTTGTTAGCCGCGACTTCTTTCCAGTACATGTCCAACCACTTGGGGTCCAAAGTCACAACGTATTCCTGAACATAGTTCGTCAGGTTGGCTGAGGCGGTAGAAACCCGTGCCGCTTGTGCCGTTTGATCAGCCTTTTCTTGGATGTCCCCGCGCATGGTTCCGAACTGTACTTGGCTGAATACAGTCGCGAAAATCGCGAGAACGGCGAATACTGAAATGAGAGCGTAAGAAATTTTAACGAGGGAGCTGAGCTTCATCGAGGCCTCCTGAGCAAAATGGGGATGGACCGGAAAATTCGCAGTCCAGGCCTATTTTACCCATAAAACTCCAGGATATGTGGGATTTTGATGGACGGCGGGTTGGTGCAAATTTAACGGAACTGATTTTATGGGCAACGTGGGCTTGGCCGGGAAACATGTTACAGGTGCGTGGTGCTGTCCCGAGGATGGCTTTCAGGCTAAAATTTGGATTCATGCTCGCGTCCTCGCTTTCCGTGTTTGATGTTATCCAAGTCGGTGTCGGCCCCTCCGCTTCGCACACCGTCGGTCCGATGCGAGCCGGGGCGGATTTCGTGGCACTATTGCTTGATTCCGGGCGGCCCTTCCAGCGCCTGGAAGTTGAACTTCAGGGTTCTTTGGGGGCTACCGGTCGCGGACACCTCAGCGACGGCGCTGTGCTGTGTGGACTTTCCGGTTTCGTTCCAGCCACGGTACAGCCCGGTGGGGTCGCACGTTTGTTAGATGCGGTGACTCCCGAAGGGTCACTAGTCTTGCCGGGCGGGTTGACGGTGCTTTTTTGCTTTGAACGGGACCTGCTTTACCGGCCGCAAACGATTGCCCCGTTCCATGCCAATTCTTTGGTCATTCGGGCCTATGACGACGACCAGGTAACCTTTTCGAAACGCTACTATTCGATAGGCGGAGGTTTCGTCACTCGTGATGAGGCGGATTTTGGGGAGCCCGGAGAGCTGACCTCACTGGATGAAAGTGCCGCCGCAACTGCCGTGCCTTACCCGTACAACTCTATGGACGACCTTTTGCAACTGGCGCAAAGCGAAGGCAAATCGCTCGGCGACCTGGTGCGTGCCAACGAGTTGAGCCGCATGACCCGTGCGGAGTTGGGACACGGGCTGGACAATTTACGCAAGATGATGAACAAATGCATCGATAACGGCTGTGCGAACACGGAAACCATCCTGCCGGGCGGGTTGTCCGTGCCACGCCGAGCCCACCGGCTGTTCACCCACTTGCGGGCTCGTGACGGCAAACCTGGAACTCCTGCCATTTGGCGTAGTTTCGCTCAAGACCCCATGCGAGCGATGGATTGGGTGAACTTGTGGGCGCTGTCGGTGAACGAGGAAAACGCGGCTGGCGGAATGGTGGTGCGAGCCCCCACGAACGGCTCGGCGGGTATCGTAGCCGCGGTGGGACGCTACCTGCAGTGGTTTTGTCCTGAAGTGGAAACGAAATGCGGTCCGGCCCAGCGGGACTACCTGACGGTGGCCGGGGCCGTGGGCGGAATCATTAAAACGAATGCCTCCGTGGCTGGGGCTGAAGTTGGTTGCCAAGGCGAAGTCGGTTCCGCGGCGGCGATGGCTGCAGGAGGCTTAGCGGCGGCTTTGGGGGGCAGTCCCCATCAGATTGAGAACGCAGCTGAAATCGCCATGGAGCATCATCTGGGCTTGACCTGCGATCCTATCGGGGGACTGGTGCAGGTGCCCTGCATCGAACGCAATGCGATTGCCGCGGTCAAAGCCATTAATGCCGCCCGCATGAGCTTGTGGGGAGACGGAACGCATCGGGTCAGCTTTGACGAAGTCATTGAAACGATGTACGAAACCGGCTTGGATATGAGTTCAAAATACAAAGAAACCGCCACCGGGGGACTGGCGGTCAACGTTGTGGAATGCTGAGAAAGGTTCGCTGGGGAACTGAAATTTAGGTATGGCGCGACTGCGGTTCGGGAATTAAGTCGGATTTGCGGTAACCTCAGTTAGACGATTCGAGGAATGTTTTATTAAAATGTCTTCGTTATAGGCAAGAAGTTTAAGGAGATACACCAATGTCGGGTCACTCAAAATGGGCCACCACGAAACATAAGAAGGCTGCCATTGACGCCAAGCGCGGCAAGCTGTTTGCGCGCCTGATTAAGAACATCGAAGTGGCGGCGCGTACCGGCGGCGGCGATCCTGCCGGCAATCCGACCCTCTTTGACGCCATTCAGAAAGCTAAGAAATCTTCTGTTCCTGCGGATAACATCGATCGCGCGGTGAAGCGCGGTTCCGGTGCTGAATCTGGCGGTGCCGACTGGCAGTCCATCACTTATGAAGGCTACGGCCCCAGTGGTGTGGGCTTCATTGTGGAGTGCCTTACCGACAACAAGAATCGTGCCGTGTCCGAAGTTCGTACCATCTTTAGCCGTAACGGTGGCAACATGGCTGATTCCGGCTCAGTGTCCTACCAGTTCGCCCGCCGCGGGGTCATCGAGGTCGCCAAAGTTGACGGCTTGGACGAGGACAAGATTCTTGATGCAGTGCTGGCTGCCGGCGCTGATGACGTTGAGGATGCCGGTGAACTTTTTATTATCGAAACTGAACCGACGGATTTGGTGGCAGTGCGGACCGCTCTGCAAGACGCGGGAATCGACTACGATTCGGCTGAATCCCAGTTCGTTCCCTCGGTCAAGGTTGACCTGGACTTGGAATCCTACCGTAAGGTCATGCGCCTGTTTGATGCTCTTGATGACAGCGACGACGTTCAGAACGTATATATGAACGGCGATGCTTCCGATGACGTCATTGAGCAATACGAGGCTGAAGAGTAAACGTCTACATGAGAGTTTTGGGCATCGACCCCGGTATCACCAGGTGTGGTATCGGGGTCGTTGACTTTGACACGAGCCGGCAGTGTACCTTGGTGTATGTCGATGTGGTGCGCAGCGACCCGAACACTGCCACCCAGTTTCGGCTGTTGAAAATTTCGCAGGGCATAGCGGAGGCAATCGCCCGCTTTCAGCCAGACATTGTGGCTTTGGAGCGTCCTTTTGCGAAAGAAAATCGTCAATCCGTGGCTACCACTATGCAGGCTATGGGAATCGCGATGGTCGAGGCAGCGCGTCAAGGTCTGCCCGTGGCGGTGCACACTCCCTCGGAAGTGAAAGCGGCTGTGAGTGGCAACGGGAGCGCCTCGAAAGCGCAGGTGCAAGCCATGGTGGCGCGAATCCTGCGACTGGATAAACCCCCGAAACCCGCCGATGCGGCAGATGCGTTGGCTATCGCCATCACCCAAGCCTGGCGTGGCACGGGGATTCTCGGTGCCAGTTCAGATGGGGACTTTAGCGTCAGCCTCAGTGGGAAAGTGAAAACTCCGGCCGGAACCCACTTGACCGCCGCCCAACGCTTGTGGGCGGAAGCGGAAGCGAAAACTCGACGTTCCGGCGCGGTGGATCCGCGGCGGCGCCAGAAACCGCTATAGTACAAGTGTTCGAATTGCCAACCGCGAGGACAATCAGTGATTTCGATAATTAAAGGGGAAGTCGTCTCCAAGACGCTGGACCGTGCCACGGTGCTGGTGGGGGGACTGGGGCTGGAATTTTTTGCTACCCCCAATACTCTGGCCGCCTTGGTTCCAGATACAGTCGCCACGGTGCAAACCTACCTGGTAGTACGCGAAGATTCCCTCACTCTCTATGGATTTGCCACAGCCTCAGAACGCGATACTTTCGCGACTCTGATGCAGGTTAAGGGTATAGGTCCCAAGCTCGGTTTGGCCGCTCTGTCGGTTTTGAGTCCCGAGGCTTTGGCTGCGGCGGTGGCTAATAGTGACGTGACCACGTTGCAAAGCATTCCTGGAGTCGGCAAGAAATCTGCCGAACGAATGATTCTGGAAATCGGGGACAAACTCGGTGGTGTTCCCGGCGCGGTGGCGCCCGCGGGGACGGCATCTGGGTTTAACGCCAGCACCGTTGTGGAAGCGCTGAGCAATCTGGGTTACAACCAAGCCCTCGCCACCGAAGCCGTCAACGCGGTGCAGGCCAGTGATGCCCCCACCGCGCTGCGGGAAGCCTTAAAGTACCTGGGGAGCAAACGTGGCTGAAGATACAGATTTTTCCTACGAGCAGCGTTTGGTCGATTCCTCCGCCCCCGATGCGGAACGCGCTGCCGAAGCAGCTTTGCGACCAAAGACGCTCAGCGATTTCATCGGTCAGGAAACGGTCAAAACTCAGCTGGAACTGGTCCTCTCAGCGGCCAAAGAACGCGGCGAAGCCGCTGACCATGTTTTGTTAGCGGGTTCTCCCGGACTGGGCAAGACGACTCTGGCAATGATTATCGCCGCGGAAATGTCCTCCTCGCTGCGTCTGACTTCCGGGCCAGCAATCGGTCACGCTGGGGATTTAGCAGCCATACTGTCCTCCCTGCAGGAGGGCGATGTGTTGTTTATTGACGAAATTCACCGGTTGGCGCGTCCCGCCGAAGAAATGCTTTACCTGGCGATGGAAGATTTCCGGGTCGATGTTGTGGTGGGCAAGGGACCAGGAGCGACTTCGATTCCCTTGACGCTACCGCCCTTTACGCTGGTCGGTGCCACGACCCGGGCGGGGTTGTTACCTGCCCCGCTGCGCGACCGTTTCGGCTTTACCGCCCATCTGGAGCCTTACCAGCCACCGGATTTGGCTCTCATCGTGAAGCGTTCCGCCAGTTTGCTGGGTGCTGAAATCACCGAAGACGCAGCAGAGGAAATCGCCCGGCGGTCACGCGGTACGCCGCGGGTGGCAAATCGCTTGTTGCGCCGGGTCATTGACTTCGCCCTGGTTCACGACCATCCCCGATGCGACCTGGAATCGGCTCGCCGCGCCCTGGAACTTTTTGAGGTCGATCAACTCGGCTTGGATCGCTTGGACCGCAGTGTTTTACGGGCGGTAATAGAGAGGTTTGCCGGCGGGCCAGTCGGGCTGCACACCCTCGCGGTGTCGGTCGGGGAGGAACCGGAGACGATTGAAGAAGTCGTGGAACCGTTCTTGGTTCGCGAAGGTCTCCTGGTGCGCACCAACCGGGGACGTGCCATTACTCCGAAGGGTTGCGAACACCTCGGGGTCACCCCGCCGGCGGGAAATGCCCTGTTTTAGAGGGTATATTTTCCGTTTTTAACCCGCAGGCTTTAGACTTGGACGGTCGCCTATTTTAAGGAAGGTTTATCTGTGCTGCCATTTCAAACTGCTGCAACCAACGCCCAAAATCCCATTATTACCTGGGTGATACTCGGCCTCGCGTTTGTGTTGATGATTGTTTTTATGCGCCGCTCCGGCCAGAAACGTGTGTCTCAGATGGAAGAACAGCGCAAGAGCATGGAACAAATGATGACTCCGGGAACCTGGGTGCGTACCACTTCGGGGTTCTTTGGAAAAGTCGTTGAAGTCAGTGGGGAAGTCATTACCTTGGCTAATCTGACCGGTGAGGAAACCTTGTGGGATCTCAAGGCTATCGCCAAAGTTGAGGATCCGAATTTTGGAACGGTCGCCGACTCTGATTCCGATTCCGCAGTGGAAGCGGAGGCAGACCCGGTGGCTGAGTCCACCCCGGAAATGCCTGACACCGAGCCGGAAGAACCCGGTTTCGGCTCCAATATGGGGGAAGATTCCCCGTCAGGAGATGACACCGAAAAAGGTGAGGGTCACACCTATTGACCCGAAGAAACGTTATAACAGACAGTGAAAGTTAGATAAAAGAAGGAAAATCTGTGGCTGCCAAGAAGACAAAGAACAAGGCGTTGCGCACACTCATATTTTTCGCCGTGATTGTGGTGGCTCTGGCTGGGACCTTGGTCGGTTCGACCATATTCTCAGATGGCTCGTACGCCCCGAAACTGGCAATCGACCTCGAAGGTGGAACCCAGCTGATTCTCACCCCGAAGAATACTGAAGCCAAAGCGAAGGCCATCTCAGACGCTGATATTGAACAAGCCATTGAGGTTATTCGCCAACGTATCGACGCCTCCGGTGTGGCCGAGGCTGAGATTGCGCGAAATGGCCAGGAAAATATCTCGGTTGGTATTCCAGGCAACCCCAGTGAAGAAACTTTAGCTCTGATTCAGCAGTCCGCGGTCATGCGTTTCCGTACCGTGCTGCTCAGCGCACCCGGCAACGCTACCAACAATGAAGATCCCCAAGCGCTCTTGGGACAGCTGACCGGTACCGCGGCTCCTGCCGGACAAAACCAGCCAGCAGCTGGCGAAACTGGTGGCCAAGAGACTCAGACTACGGTTGGTGAAGGCAAGAACACCGTGACGATTCCGCCGTCTGCACCGGCCGAAAAAGGTCAGACGCAGTCCCTGGTGTTTAACTCAACGAACCCCAGTGCCACACCCACGCCGAGCGAGCCGAAACAGACTGAACCCGCTATCGCCCCGGCCACTAAACAGCCGTCCTCTGCGGCGATTCCGTTCGACAAACTCATGAAAGAGGCGGAAAAATATCCCGAT
>NZ_CFKZQR010000049.1:0-13362 GCF_985070215.1 Mobiluncus sp.
CCCGACAGAATTGTACTTATAGGGGGAGAATAGCCGGGTAGCTGCCATTATTGGCAGCTACCCGGCTATTCTCCCCCTATAATCCACACCCGTCCAATAGGCGTGGCGAAATTACAGGTCAGAGTGCCACTTCAGCACGCGCCGAGAACTGCCGTCCACGCTTGCCCTAGGCTGAGGCCCCCATCATTAGGCGGTACGTTCTGGTGGGTCAGCACCCGGTATCCGCTCTCCTCCAGGAATCCCACAAAGTGCCTGGTAAACAGCCGATTGAGAGCGACCCCGCCAGTCAGTCCCACCGTTTTTGTGTCCGCCTGCTCGGCGGCTTGACGGGCTTGATTCCCCAGCAGCTGCGCCAAGCCCACGTGGAAAGCCCAAGCCCGCTGCCCGACCGGCCGGTCAGCGTCACCCAACTGCTCGACGAGCTCCAGGTAACTGTCCACCTGCGGCAAAACTGCCTCCGGGTGGGCGTTTACCCAGCCGGTAGCCACGTGCTCCAGCTCCATCGCCGCTTGAGCCTCATAGGTCACCTCGGTGCGAATCTCTAAAATCGCCGCGGCCGCATCGAACAGCCGCCCGCAACTGGTGGTCGCGCTCATCCCGAAACCACTGTCCAGCTGGCTTTTCACCAGTTCCAGTTCAGTTGATTTGCCTTGCCGCTCCCCAATTTCGGCGCTGATTGCCTCTGTAATCCAGTCCAGGCCCCAATCGTGGGCAACCCCCAACGCGACCCGCCAAGGATAGCGCACCGCTCGGTCACCACCGACTAGGCTGAAAGTCGGCACGTGCGCACTTCTCTGCCACTGCGAGCCCTCAATATTCAGGACTTCTCCGCCCCAAATGGTGCCGTCCGTCCCGTAGCCGGTGCCATCCACCGCCACCACAACCGCCGGATCGAGCCAGGAATGTTCCACCAACAGGGAATAGGCGTGGGCGACGTGATGCTGCACCTGGGCCAGTTCGATGTCTTGAGAGGCGGCAAAACGCTCGGCCCAACTGACCGTGGAATAGTTCGGGTGCAGGTCACACACAACTTTCTCGGGTCGTTGTCGCTGGAAGTTCAGCATTTGCGTCACCGCTCGGTCGAATGCTTCCTGGCTGGCGAGCGTGCCCATATCCCCGATATGCCCCGAAATATGCGCCCAGCTCCCATGAGCTAGGCAGAACGTGTTTTTCAGTTCTCCGCCCACCGCCAATATCGGCACGGTGGCCGGCCGCGACAGCGCGACCGGCAGCGGCGCATAGCCCCGAGAACGCCGCGAAGGAATGGTGACCTGCGAGTTAGCCAGAAATACAGAGTCCTCCATCGGCAGGTGAATGTCACGGTCGTGAAACACGAACGCATCGACTATTCCTGCCAGCCGTTCGGCCGCGTCTTCGTTCGTGAAACACAGCGGTTCTCCCGCCAGGTTTCCCGACGTCGCCACCAGCGCCATCTGGGCACATTTCCCGCTCAACAACTCCAGGTGCAGCGGCGCGTAGGGCAGCAAAATCCCCACGTCCCCCAACCCGGGAGCAATCGCGGGAGCCAAGTCATATTCCGCTCCGAACGGAGCGATCACAATCGGACGGGCGGCAGTTTGCAGCGTGCGCAGCTGGTCCGCATCGAGCTGAGCGAGCCGGGCCGCGGCCGCAGCATCCCCCACCATGACCGCAAACGGCTTATCTCCCCGATTTTTCCGTTTCCGCAGCCGAGCGACCGCCTCCTCGTTGCGGGCATCGCACATGAGGTGAAAGCCGCCGATGCCTTTCACCGCCAGGATTTCCCCGGCACACAGCCGCCGGCGGGCTTCGTCCAGAGCCGCGGCTATCAACGGCCGGCGATCCCCCTCGGGCGGGCGCAAATCCGGGACGTCAGCGGGGCTGACCCACAGCACTGGACCGCAGTCGTAGCAGCTGACGGGCTGGGCGTGATAACGCCGGTTGGTCGGGTTCGTGTATTCCTCGTGACAAGCGGGACACATCGGAAACTTCACCATAGTCGTGGTGTCGCGGTCATAAGGGAGGTCGACCATGATGGTGGCGCGTGGTCCGCAGTTCGTACAGGTGGTGAAGGGATAGAGGTGGCGTCGGTTCGTCGGGTCAGCCATTTCGGCTTGGCAGTCAGGACAGGTGGCGGTGTCCGGGGGTATCAACGTGCGGGCGCCGGAGCGACGGCGGGAAGGCACGATACGGAACTCAGTTTCGTCCTCCTGCTCGGGCAGGTCTTTGGACACGTTGCGCAACACGCTGGCTAACGGAGGCAGGGTCGCCAGCATGGTTTCCATGAAACCCTCCACCGCCGCGAGCGTGCCTTGGGCTTCGATAAACACCGACTCGTCGTCATTGCCCACGAAACCGGTGATGGGGAACTGGGCGGCGACCTGAGCAACGTGCGGGCGGAAACCGACTCCCTGCACCACACCCCGCAACTCATACGCTCGGCGCATCTCTAACCTCCTGTCCGCAATCTGGCTCACCCCTAAGCCTAGTAGTTCTGACGTCCTAAGGCAGAAAACGGTAAGGTGGAATGCGCCGCGAGGAACCCGAAACTCAGTGAGGAGACACTATGCACGAAGTCGCCTTGTCCCAACAACTCGCTCGCGTGGTAGCGCGCGGGGCGGCGGGACGCGAAGTACTGTCTGTCCAGGTAGAAGTCGGGCATCTGCGTCAGGTTGTGCCCGAGGCGCTGCTCTTTGCTTGGAGCGCGGTACGAAAAAGCACCCTCCGAGGTCCCGCCGAGCTGCACATCACCGAGATTCCGGCAGTCGTCGTCTGCCAGAAATGCCAGGCGAAAACGCAGCTGGGCGAGTATCTGGATTTCCGTTGCGGCCAGTGTTCTTCCCGTGAGGTCCAGACAATCAGCGGCGAAGAGTTTAGAGTGGTGTCTATAGATGTCACGCCAGAGAGGAATCACTAACATGGGACGTTTTCATCGCCACGACGACGGCACAGTACACGAACATGACCACGGGGATCATCCCCACCACCACGATCACGGCGACTACGTGGCAGACCCGGAAGTTATCGGGGATCACTCGGGATACGACACCGAACGCGAACGCATCGAGATTTTGGAAGACATCTATGCGGAAAATGACCACTTAGCCCAACACAACCGGGAATCTTTCGCCGCACACGGGGTGAAAGTCGTGAACCTCATGAGTTCACCAGGGTCGGGCAAGACAACTTTGCTGGAGCGTACTTTGGCTCAACTGCAGGGCAAACTGCGGGTCGGAATCATTGAAGGCGACATTGAAACGCCCCTGGACGCCGAGCGTTTGGGCGGCTACGGCGCCCAAATTTCCCTGTTGAATACCGGTCACGGTTTCGGCGGGGAATGTCACCTGGACGCCCCCATGGTGCATCATGCCCTGGACGAATTGGATCTCAGCCAGTTGGATTTGGTCATTATCGAAAACGTGGGCAACCTGGTGTGCCCAGCCGAATTTGATGTCGGCGAGACCGCGAAAGCCATGCTGTTCTCGATTACAGAGGGCGAGGACAAGCCGTTGAAGTATCCGGTCATGTTCCGCTCGGTGAAAATCGTGGTGGTGAACAAGATGGATTTGGCTCCCTACCTGAACTTCGACATGGGCAAATTCCGCGGCTACCTCGAGCAGGTCAATCCGGGCGTGAAGGTTATCGAGATTTCCGCCCAGAATGGCGACGGTGTCGACGCGTGGGTTAAATGGCTGGAAAATCTGTGAATTAATCATTTTCGTTTTGCGAAAAAGGAATACGATTTTTACCCGGTTTTTAGGCTCAACTGCGAAAACGAGGTAGGATAATAGCACGGACGTTGTTGTCCATTTCGATACTACTGAGGGACCGCATATGAGCTATGAGATTAAACCTTGGCGGGCGGGTACGCTCGCAGACAACCTTGCCAGTGCTGGCGTGAGCAGACGTGACTTTGTCAAGTTCTGTGCCGGTTTGGCGGCTATCTTCGCGGTAGGGACTCCCGAGCTAGCGCACGCCTCTGCGGCGCGGACTGCTGGCGAAGAACTGGCCGACAAGCTGGGAGCTATCACGAAACCGAACGTGGTGTGGCTCCAACTACAGGAATGCACCGGTTGCATGGAATCTACACTGCGTTCCGGCGGTACCACAGTGGAAGAAGTCGTCCTGAATCTGCTGTCCGTCAACTACAACGAACTCGTGATGGCCGCTTCCGGGGAAGCCGCCGAAAAGGCCTTGGCCGACACGAACGCGAAGGAACACATCCTGGTCGTCAACGGTTCCATTCCGCTCAAGGACGGTGGCATCTATTGCACCATCGGCGGTAAGTCCACAGAACAGATACTGCGGGAATCCGCTGAGAACGCCACCATGATTCTGGCAGTCGGGGCCTGCGCGGTCTTTGGCTCGGTGCAGGCTGCCAAACCCAATCCCACCGGCGCGGTCGGAGTGGACGAAATCATCAAGGACAAGCAGGTCATCAACGTATCCGGCTGCCCTCCGATTGGGGAAGTCATCACCGCCTCCCTGGCTTACATTCTGACTCATGGCAAAGCCCCCGAACTCGACTCCGAGGGTCGCCCGCTGTTCGCCTACGGCCAGCGTATCCACGACTCGTGCCCGCGCCGCCCACACTTCGACGCCGGCCAATACGTGCGCAGCTTCGACGATGCCGGAGCCCGCGAAGGCTGGTGCCTCTACGATGTAGGTTGTAAAGGACCTTCCACCTTTAGCCCCTGCCCGATTTTGCAGTGGAACCTCAAGGCCGGTTGGCCTATCGGCGCTGGTCACCCCTGTATCGGTTGTACGGAACGTGATTTTTATGATCGTTTCACGCCTTTCTACCAGAAACTGCCTACAGTTCCTGGTTTTGGGGTGGAAGCCACCGCAGAAAAGATTGGCCTGGGTCTGACCGGTGTCGTCGCCGCGGGTGTGGCGGTTCACGCCGGTGTGACCGCCGCTCGTGCTGCCGCCGACCGCAAAGCCACCAAGAACTCCCCGATGGCCGCGTTCGGCGATACCCCCACCGATTCCCCCAGCTCGTCGTCAACAGAGGCAGCTACTGAACAGAACAGCGAGGCTAAGTAATGACAGAGAAAGTTCTCATTGATCCTTTGACCCGTATTGAGGGTCACCTGCGCATCGAGATGGAAACCGAAGGGAAACAAATCAAAAAAGCCTGGAGCGTCAGTACCCAGTTCCGTGGTATCGAAACCATCGTTCAAAATCGCGATCCCCGCGATGTGTGGGCCTTCGTCCAGCGGATTTGCGGGGTTTGCACCTCGGTGCACGCCATCGCTTCCATCACCGCGGTAGAGAATGCGATTGGCTCCAACCCGCCGGAGAATGCGCGGTTGATTCGTTCCCTGGTCCTAGGTTCGCAAGAAATCCAAGATCACGTCATTCACTTCTATCACCTGCACGCCCTGGACTTCGTCAACGTGGTGAACGCCGCGAAAGCCGACCCGGAAAAGACTCTGGAGTTCGCGCATTCCATCGGTTCCAAGTGGCGCGGCAACAACCTGAAGCGTTTCACGGAAGTTCGGGACACGGTTCAGCAGGTGCTGGATTCCGGCCAGCTGTCGATTTTCACCGGCGGCTACTGGGACCACCCCGACTACCGCCTGCCTCCCGAAGCTGACCTGATGTGCGTCGCGCACTACCTGGATGCTTTGGAATTCCAGCGGTCCATGATTCGTATCAACACGGTGTTCGGCGGCAAGAACCCCCACCCGAACTTCCTGGTGGGCGGCATGGCTTGCTCTATTGACCCGAACTCGTCAGAATCCATCAACCAAGTCCAGATGGATCAAATCAAGACTTGGATTGACGAAATCGTTGAGTTTGTCAATGACTGCTACTACCCCGATGTATTGGCGATTGCCGGAGTTTACAAGGACTACTTCGATATTGGCGCAACCCACCCGAACTACCTCGCGGTCGGTTTGGCCGGGTCCATTTTTGCTGGTGATCCCAATAAGTCCCGTATCTCCTCTTCACACACGGCCATTAAGCCGGGGGTCATCATGGGCGGAGACATCAGCAAGGTTCTCCCCTTCGACCCGCACAAGATTGAAGAGTTCATCAGCTCGGCCTGGTACGAGTACTCGGTGGGGGACGATAAAGGTTTGACCCCGGACAAGGGCGAAACCACCGTCAAGTACACCGGCCCCGAGCCACCTTTTGAATGGCTGAGCGACAACGATAAGTACACCTGGTCGAAAGCGCCGCGCTATGACGGCAAGCCGATGCAGGTCGGACCGGTGGCACGCATGATGCTGGCCTACGCTCAGGGCTACGAACCGGTCAAAAAGCTCGTTGATGGGGCTATCGATACCCTGGGGATTACCCCGGCACAGATTAACTCCACGATGGGGCGCACTTTTGCTCGCGCCGCGGAAGCCACGGTTTCCGCCCAGCTGCTGTTGGAGGACTACAACGCCCTGGTCGACAACATTAAGGAAGGCCGGATTGACGTTTTCGATGCCAGCAAGTGGGAGCCGTCCAGCTGGCCGGCGCAGTGCGAGGGTTACTCGTTCGTTGAGGTCGCCCGTGGCGACCTATCCCACTGGGTCTCCATTAAGGACGGCAAGGTCGAGCGGTACCAGGCGGTCGTGCCTACCACTTGGCTGGCCGGGGGTCGTGATGCCAACGGCGTGACCGGCCCTTATGAAGAATCCTTAATGGGCACCGGCACTCACCCGCTGGTCGATCCGAAGGCCCCGCTGGAGCCGATGCGCACCATCCACTCTTATGATCCGTGCATGTCCTGCGGGGTGCACATCCTCGATCCGGACGGGAAACTGATTGGCGAGGCGGTGACCTCATGAGTACCGAGAGCACTCCTGCCCCGGATTCGTTGACCGGAGGCACGGCCACGGGAACCGTGCAGGCCAGCCCGGCTTCCGGCGCATCCCCGCAGGGACAAAACCAGATTCAGTTCTTTGCGGCGGACAGCAACCAGGCGAACGGTATCGAGGTTGGCGGCGGCTTCAGCTGCTCTGACCTGTCGATGCGTCGTCTCTTGGCGATGGCAGCGGTTTCTCCCGAGGGCAGCACCGACCCGGTTGATGTCGCCCTTAAGGAGTCCCTGCGCTACCGTTTCCGCCACGGTGCCCCGAATGTTGACATTCCCGCCGCGGACTTCGATCCTCCGCACGAACGTCGCTATTCCCTGGCGCGTATCGCTGACATGCGGCGCACCAAGACGGGCGAATCGAAACCGACCGTGATTGTGCGCGGCGATTTGGAATCCGTCATGAACGTGGCTCAGCCCAAGCGCGCTCAGCGTACCCTGTTGCGCAAGAACGCCCAGATGGCGGGCTCGCGTGGCTACCGCTGCCTAGGGGTCGCCACCGCCACCGTGGACGAAAACGGTGAACTCACCCCGTTCCAGATGGAAGGCTTCGTCAACGTCCGCCCGGTCGGCACCGGATTGCAGGGCGGCGACCTGACCCCCACCACGGAGGACTGGGTCCGCTTGAGCGTGTGGTCCGCAAGCCTGCGTTTCCTGCACTGGCTGAACGTACTGTTGATTGTGATGCTGTCCATCACCGGGTACTACATCATGGATCCATTCTTTGGCGACACGTTCTTCCGTGGTGTCGAAATCGGGTACCTGATGGGGATTATGCGTTTTATCCACTTCACCTGTGCGTTCACCTGGATGGCGGTCGGCGTGGTCCGGGTCTTTATCGCTTTCGTTTCCAAGGACCGCTATATGCGCTGGGAAACGTTCTGGCCGTTAAAGAAAAAGCAAGATTGGAAACATCTGGGCGAGACGTTGGGGTTCTACCTGTTCCTGCGCAAGGAAAGCCCGCTGTACGTGGCGCACAACCCGCTGCAGCAACTCACCTACACGTCCATTTACGTGCTGGGTGCTTTCCAAATGGTCATCGGCCTGGCGCTTTACGCTTTGCCCCACCGCTACGAGGGCCTGTTCTGGCAGATTATGGCCGCTCCGAACGACTGGTTTGGTATCCCGCAAATGCGGCTGATTCACGCCGCCATCATGTTCCTGTTCTGGGGTTTCGTGATTGCGCACATCTACCTGGCTTTCCGGGCGGATTCCCTAGAACGTCACGGCGGTATCTCGGCCATGATTTCCGGCGGTGTGTGGATGCGCCGCACGTCTAAGCCGGTTGATGCCCCCGAACTGTAGAAAGGTTTTGATGGATCAAGGTGTAAAGCCTACCGCACGCACTGCGGCGGCTCTCTCCGCCGCGGTTTCCCATTCACCAGACACCCCGGACCCGCTCGATGGTCAGGTTCCGTTGCCGGATATTTCCGACGTCGATGCCACCGGCTGGGCCGGGGCGCGTTTTACCGTCCTGGCGGTGGGCAACCCGATTATGGGCGACGACGGTATCGGCCTCCAGATTTTAGCTGGCCTCCAGCAGCTCCTGCCGACCCGTCCCGCCTGGCAGGCTGCGCAAAAGGCCGGTGAGTTGGCTCTGCTGGAGGGCGGTACCGGCGGCATGGAGCTGGTGCCGGTGGTGCAGGAATCTGAACAGTTGTTGATTCTGGATTCGGTGGCTCCCGGCAACGGGCGCACCCCCGGGCAAACCCTGCACCTGAGTGGGGATCACGTGCCGCGCCTGCTTTCCATGAAAATGTCGCCTCACCAGGTAGGTTTGCTCGATATTTTGACTTCGGCCCGCCTGACCGGCAAGGAACCTCGCGTTCTCGAAGTCGTCGGGGTGGTCAGTGAAAACGTGGATTTGCGCCTGGGTCTGACCGAGAGTGCCCGGGGCGGTATCCCCAGCGCGGTCGGACTCGCGGCGGAAGTCCTCGATTCCTGGCTCAGCTGAAAACCCCGCGCGGACTAGGAATCCACGGCGCTGTTGGCGTCCGCCAGCGCGGTGTCCCACTGCACCCAGGCGATTTTGAACTCACGCCCGTGAGTCAGGTTACCGGTGGGCATCCCGCATTCCGGGCAAGCTAGGGCAAAAAACTCATCGATGGGCACGTCCCGGGCGCAACGCGGACAGTACACGCTGGCGGGAATGCTGGTGACTTCCAGCTCTGCTTCGGCGCAAATACTGTCCTGCCGGGCGATAGGCCAGGAACCGTAGAGCGCTTCGGGAATCGCCCCGGACATAGCGCCAACCTCGAGCGCGACCTTTTCAACTCGGGTAACCTGGGAATCAGCCTGAGCGGCCGCATTTTCGACCGCCGCCACCACCGAAGTTAACAGCCCAAGTTCATGCATAAATCAATTGTCTCAGGAGAATCATGAAAATCAATCTTGACGAAATCATCGACCCGATGGAGGGACGCATCGTCGTCACCCACGATTCTTCCGGCCGCCCGCACGCCCGCTTTGACCTGCAGGGCTTGCCGCGGGTTGATGCCATGTTGGAAGGCAAAACCGCGCTCGAAGCCCTGACAATGACCGAGCACCTGTGCGGAATTTGCCCGGTCGCGCATCACTTGGCCGGGACCCGGGCGCTAGATGCGTTGAGCGGTTTACCCCCGATTGTTCCCGCGGCGCAGCTCACCCGCCGACTGCTGCACTACGGTTCGATTGTGGAAGCCCATTCGTTGCGGTTTTTGATGCAGGACCGTGACGCCGGGGTGACGCTGAAACGGGTGTCGAAAAAGATGCTGGTCGCGGCCGGTTCGCCGGGTCATTTTCCGGCTACGGCAGTACCCGGCGGGGTCAGCGTGTGGCCGACTGCCCCGGCCTTGTGCGACCTGTCCGCAAACCTGGCCGCGGCCCGAGACACCGCCGAGCATCTCTGCGATTCGGCGTTAGCGCCCCACCTGGAACCGGTCGGGACCGGCGACTTCGACGGAGCGGACGTGGCGCTCATCGATGAAAACGGCGCCCCGGACGTGTTCGGAACCAAGGTCAGAGTGGTGCGGGATACCAGCACGATAGACGAGTTTGATTTTTCCCAGTGGAATGAACGGGTCACGGAGGAAATTCCCGGTTCACCTGCTCCCCGGCCATACTTGCGGGCTGACGGACCTGAAAACGGACGCTACCGGGTCGGGCCGGTCGCCCAGCTTTCTATTGGTACTTTGCTCACCTCGCGGGCGGCGGCAGCACAAGAGCGGTGGCTGGCTGGTGCACGCGATGCCGCCGGGGCTCGTGCCATCATGACTTTGCATGTCTTGGAACGCACCGAAACCCTGACCGAGCAGCTCACTGAACTCGTGGAGGGCCGCGACCTGGGAGAACTCGTGGATCCGGCCACCGTGCAGTTCACGCCAGGCAGCGGGACCGGACTGGTGGACGGGCCGCGCGGCATCCTCGCCCACACCTATACCATCGGAGCCGACGGCACGATTCAAGCGGCACGCATCCTCACCCCCACCGCCCAAAACGAACCCTGGCTGGCACAACTGCTGACCCAGGCTAGCGCCCTAGACCAGGCACAACAGACCGGAGCTTGGGAACAATCCATTCGCGAAGCCGACCCCTGCCTGCCCATCAGTTCCGCCCCTGCCGGCCAGATGGGACTGAAAGTCGAAAACGTCTAGAATAGGGAGAGCGGGAGCGGTTCGGCTCACGATTCGCGTCCCCGCTGGAAAGGATCCAGTCATGTGCGTAGGAGTGCCCTGCCAGATTTTGTCGATTACCCCCGGCGTGATGCCGATGGGACGCATCGACGTGGCTGGTCAAGTGCAAGACGCCTGCATGGCCTACGTTCCCGAAGCACGCGTGGGTGATTATGTCCTGATTCAAAATGGGTTTGCGATGAACCTGCTGACCCCGGAGGAAGCTCAGGAATCTCTGGATACCTGGCGGGAACTGGGCATGATTTCCTAGCGATTCACCGTTTTGGCGCAGTCCAGGGCGCCGGCCGTGGTGAAATCAGGATTAGCGTAGCATATCACGAGAGCGCCAATTTTTATCAAACTTAGGCGCACCTGTGTAGAATAAATGCTAGGTTTTACCCGCACTCAAGTAAGGATTCATAATGGCATGTTTTCTTGTTCCCACCGCTGAAGCTGTCGCGGTGACGGCTGTGAAAAAGCATCTCGCCCATAAAGCCAAGACCGGCGAAGCCTCGGAAAAGTCCGAGCGCACCCTGATTTTGGTTCGCAAACTGAACTGGCTGACGAACCTGCTGTGGGGCGGGGCTGTGCTGTTGATGTTTGAACACTTCTGGCATGGCGAAGTCGTGCCATATTTCCCATTCCTCACGGCGGCCGCCAACCCTGAAGACGCACGACAAATGCTCTTTGAGATGGGCACTGTCGGAGTCGGAATGGCCGTGCTGGTGACGGTCGTTTGGGCTGTAGGACTCGCGGTTATTCGCGCTACCGAACGCCGCGGCGTCACCGAGACGAACCCAAAAGCGTAAGGAGCCGGACATGACCCTACTAATTACTCTCTTTGCCGCCATTGCCTCGACCGCGTGGTGGTATTCCCACGCTCCGCAATCCAAGATGCGGGTAGACCTGCTGTGCTGGATGTACTGGGGCGCTTCCCTGATGTGGATTGTGGACTTGATTTCTGAATACATCGCAGACGGTGTTGAGGTGTTCAACCCAGAGCCCCTCGATATGCTCAATGATGCCTACCTGGGCCTGTTCGTGGTGGCCTTGGGCGGCATGATTTGGGCGGTTTACTTGATTGTCAAGGATCCGCGCGGTGTGCGTCCCCCGCTGGATGCCCCGGTCACCACCCCGGAAACCTCCGCTGAAACGAAAGATTCGGTTTCTGTCGGCTAGTTTTCGGTAGCGAGACTTTCAAAAAATTCGACACTCTCCCCGGTCAAGCACTTTGACCGGGGAGAATTATTATTCACAAGGGCGGGGCCGGGGTTTCCCGGTTTGTGGTGCGGTCCGCCCGCCGTTAGTTTTCGATGACCTTGTCGGCATCGCCGCCCACTGCGACTTGAATCTTGCGCGGCTTGTTCTCTTCGGCGACCGGAATAGTCACGGTCAGAACCCCACCTTCATACGAGGCGGCGATTCGGTCCACAGCCAGGCCGTATCCCAAGGTCAGCTGGCGAGCAAAGGTCCCGGCGGGACGCTCGCGGTTCAGCCAGTGCAGGTCCTCGCCCTCGGTGGGTTTGCGCTGGGCAGAGATAGTCAAGGTGCGATCCTCGACATCGATGTCAATAGTCGCGGGGTCCACACCGGGCAGGTCCACGCGGGCAACGAACTTGTCGCCCTCCCGGTACAGATCCAGGGGCATCGCCGGGGTCGCCGGAGAGTGCATCGCCGTGTTGAACATGCGATCAATTTCAGCAAACGGGTCACGATAGGTAGCCATGATTTGTATCCTCCATGTTGTTTTGCAGTTTGGGTTGTTTTTCAGTTTTCAGCTGCGGTCCCGGTTTTTCCCGGTTCCATTCAGTACAACAACCAGATTAGCACTCTTATTCCCAGAGTGCCAGCCAAACTTGATACGTATAGACTCAACTTTGATTTTTCAGACACGTATACGCAGGTAGACAGCGTAAATTAAGCTGAGGGAAAATCTGGCGAGAACCGCCGCAAACCGTTAAAACCGATAGTCGTGGATGAAATCAACCAGCTGGTGAACCTCGGCGGGGTCCGATTCCGGATCCAACCGACCCGCCACGTTGAAAACATGAGCAGGCGCACTCAACCCGGATTCCAGCACTTCGCGAGCCGCGGCCCGCACCTCATCACCACCCAGCAGAATGAGGTCCGGGTCGAGATTACCCTGCAAGACTTTGCCCGGCGCGATGCTGGCCGCCTCCGCGAGGGCCAAATCCTCGCCAACGCCCAGCACGTCAACATAAGGGGCAACCGAGGACAGCAAATGTTCAGCACCGAGGCTGCAGGAAATCCGGGTGATGTCGTCATCAAACTCGTTGAAAATATCGCGCGCGTAGGATTCCGCCAAGCACGAGTACTCCCCCTCGGTCAACGTCCGCACCCACGGATCTACCAACTGAATCACTTCAGCTCCCCCCCGCACTTGTGCAGCCAGGAAATTCCGCACCAGACTCGAAGTCCAGCCCATGAGCCGCTCCCAGTTGCGCGGCTGGGACTGCATGAAGATGCGGGTCTGCAGGTTTTGCGGGGCGCTGACTGAGCCTTCCACCAGCAGTGACGACAGTACGAAAGGCGCTCCAGCAATGGCGATGAGGGCTTTTTCCGGCGCGAGTTCGCTGCGCTGCGCCCGACTGACAGCCTCGACCCGCGACCAATCAGGGTCGGGCAGAGCCAGAACTCGATCCACATCCATAGTAGAGCGCAAGGGGCGCAGGGGTTCACCGTTGGGAGCAATCTGGCGCGCCAGATCAAAACCCACCAGCCGCAAGGGAAACAGCACGTCAGAAGTACACAGGGCGGCGTCTACATCAAATTGCTGCACCGGGGTCAACGCGGTGTTTACCCCAACTTCAGGAAGCAGACAATAATCCACCTGTTCGCGCCCGCTCAAATCCTGCCAATTGTCGGGGTGCTGAAACACAGACTGCCCCAAGAACCACA
>NZ_CFKZQR010000050.1:0-12903 GCF_985070215.1 Mobiluncus sp.
CCCCCCCCCCCCCCGCCGTAACCGTAAGCGGAACTCGCCGGCTCGCCGTAACCGCGGGACGCTAGCCCACCGTAATAGTCCACAGTGGTGGCTTCGCGCCGGTTATCGACCAGCTCGGCGGGGATATCGTTTAAGAACCGCGAAGCCGGCATGGTTACCGTCTCTCCAAAGACCGTACGCGCAGCGCAACGGGTCAGATACAGCCGCTGACGCGCCCTGGTGACCGCCACGTAAGCGAGCCGACGTTCCTCCGCCACGTCCTGAGGATTTTCCAAGGAACGAGAGTGCGGAAACAATCCGTCTTCCATCCCGGTCACGAACACGGTGTTGAACTCCAGTCCTTTCGCGGTATGCACCGTCATCAGGGTCACTTCCGGCGAGGCGGCAGGGGACGCGGAGTCAGCAGGGCGTTCGGCTTGGGCAGCGGTATCAGGGAGCTGATCCGCGTCTGCCACCAGGGAGATCCGCTCTAAGAAATCCGCCAGGCGGGCATCGGGCTCGGAAAGGGAAAAGTCCTGAGCCACGTTACGCAGTTCCGCCAGGTTCTCCACCCGCGCGTCGTCCTGGGGATCATTAGACTTCCGCAGTTTCGGCAGGTACCCGCTGTCTTCCAGAGCCGTGTCCAAGATTTCATCCAACGGAGCGCTCGCCGCATCCAAAGCCCGCATCGCGTCCAAAACGCCCACGAACTCGGCGATTCCCGCGCTAGCTTTTGCACTCAAGTCGCCGTGATGGGTTCCTCCCGGCAGGAATTGACGCAAAGCCTGGCCGAAATCGAGATCCTCATTAAACGACACCTCGCGGATAGTCGCCACCGCTTTATCTCCCAAGCCACGTTTCGGTTCGTTCAACACCCGCAGCAGGTTGCCATCGTCAGCAGGGTTCGCTGCGGCGCACAGGTAGGCGATAGCGTCCTTAATCTCGCGCCGATCATAGAACTTGGTACCTCCCACGACCCGGTACGGGATACCCTCCCGTGTCAGCATTTCCTCCAGTGAACGCGACTGGGCATTGGTTCGGTAGAACACCGCAAATTCGTCCCAAGATGTACCTTCCTGGCGGAGCGTGAGTAGCTCGCGAACGATGAAAGCAGCCTCGTCTCGATCGGTGTCAGCCGCGTACATTACCGCCTGCACACCCTGCCCGGATTCAGTCCACAGGTTCTTTTTCCGCCGCCCCTCGTTTTCCGAAATAATCGCATTCGCGACGGATAAAATCGTGCCGGTCGAACGGTAGTTCTGTTCCAAATAAACCGTGGTGGCGCCGGGAAAATCCGACTCAAATTCCTCAATGTTGCGAATCGTGGCACCGCGGAACGCATAAATCGACTGATCCGAGTCCCCCACCACCGTCAGTTCGGCAGGCGGTTGGGTGTCGCCCGCCGCGCCCATCGTGAGTAAGCGAATCAGCTCATATTGCGCCGGGTTCGTATCCTGGTATTCGTCCACCAAAACATGGCGGAATTTCGCTCGATAGCGCGCCAAAATGTCTGGATGGGCTTTCCACAGATAGACCGTGGATGCAATCAGGTCGTCAAAGTCGAACGCGTTGGCTCGGCGCAGTAGCTGCTGATACTCGGTATAGATTTCGGCCGTGAGCTGGCTCATTTTGTCGATGCCAGCGTCTAGGGCAAACGCTTCGGGGGTGATGAGCTCATTTTTGGCTTGGGAAATTTTGGCGGCAAAAGACTTCGGGGTAAAGCGTTTCGGATCCAGCCCCCGCCCCTTGATGATGCGCGTCAACAGGGCTTTCGTGTCGGCGGTGTCATAGATAGAAAAGGAGCGGGTCACCCCCAGGGTGTCAGCTTCGGAGCGCAAAATCCGCACGCAGGCACTGTGAAAAGTCGATACCCACATGTATTTCGCGGCGTTGCCGACCAAGGTCTCCACCCGCTGACGCATCTCGGCGGCTGCCTTGTTGGTGAAAGTAATCGCCAGGACTTCCCAAGGGCGGATTCGCTCGGTCGCCAATAGCCACGCAATCCGCCGGGTCAGCACGCGAGTCTTGCCCGAACCTGCTCCTGCCATTACCAGGACCGGACCGGACTCGTGAGTCACCGCAGCTTGCTGTTCCGGGTTCAGTCCGTCCACGATTGTCGCAACTTGGCGAGACCTCCAGTCCTCGCGGCGCGCCGCATCCACTCCGGACCAGAGCGCGAAATCGGAGGACACGTCGGGGGTATCGGGCTGCGCGACCGCCCCGCGCGGCAGAGTAGCTGACAGGGGAATCTCACCGCCAGAACCTTCAGCAAGGGTAGAAAACAAATCATTCATGCTTGGTTAGCCCACTGTTCCGCTAATTCCTTGATGCTACTGAGTTCGGCAAAAGGCAAGATTTCGCAAACAACTCCGTCAGGTTCTTCGTAAGCTACAGCAAACTTAGATTGGTCAGCCAGAGAAACGATGTCGATAGCGCCATAAGTTTGTACATCAAAAACCGCCGCTTCTCTGAACGAGAGCGCCCCGTCGGTAGACAGCATCAGCACCGTGCAGTCCCCGTTGCACACAGTGCGTTCGCCGATGTAGCTAAAGACGTTTGCATGAGGGGTTCCAGGACGAGCCCCGTGAAACACTTCCTCCAACGGACTCATGATATTGATGAGCCGGGAGTCCGTCGCGGCGGTGGGCTGTCCAAAACTGCGACCGCCATCAGTGGATATCGCCCATGTTTTCGCTGTCGAACCTTGAGTTTTCATCAGCAGCATGACTTCGGATCCGTCATTGTTTGACACCGCCGAGCAATAATCTACATTCGTCCCGACCGGAGGCGAGGACCACCAGCTGGAACCGTGGTCGTCAGAGCCGATAAACACCGCTTTGCGATCCCCCGACTCGTCTACGATGACACCCGCGTGACACAGGCGCTGTGACCATTGCCCCGCGGTCAACTGTGTACCACGCCCTCGCGGAATGTAAGTCATTGTAAAGTTCCGTCCGGCAATAATCATGGAAGTGATATCTTGATGCTGCCAATTCAAGCCATCATCATCTGTCCACGCGACAAAAAGCGCCGTTTGAGCCTGAGGCAAATCCCAGTTAGGCACCAGGGAACGGGTATAGAAACAGAACATGCGCCCAGTCACGCGGTCATGCAGAAATGACGGAACGTGAAACCCGAGAAAGTTCTGTGGGTCTCCCGCCACCAAGAGGCGAGGCTCTTCCCAAGTTAAACCGTTGTCAAAAGACCGTGATAAACAAAGACTGGTCGGACACAGTCGGGGATAATGCGGTTCTTTATAGTTGGATGAATCCGTGCTGCCTTGCTCTGCCTGGGCAGAAGCTGCACATTCCGAAGGCAGCGCCTCCCACACCATCAACAAAACTCGACTGGATGTACGCGCGATAGCAGGATAACGTGCTTGGGTAAAGCCGGAGGTAACATGGGGAGCTACCACGGAGCGCTGCATCAATAATCCTTTTCTATCCCGAAAACAATAGCGCCTTTACGTTATCATCTCACCACGGTTTGCTTCACCTTACGGCGCGCCCAGGGAAGTCTCCCGCCCCCCTCAGCCGATGCGCCGATCTTGAGCCCATTTAGACAGTTCGTAACGATTGGACAGCTGCAGTTTGCGCAGCACGGAGGACACGTGAGATTCGACAGTTTTCACCGAAATATACAGTTCGGAAGCAATTTCTTTGTAAGCGAAACCCCGCGCAATGAGGCGCATGACTTCAAACTCTCGCTCCGTGAGGGAATCGAGTTCGGAATCGGTGCCCACCATGTCGGTACGCGCTGCCCCGAACGCATCCAACACGAAGCCTGCCAGCCTGGGCGAGAAAGCCGCATCTCCCCCTGCTACCCGAACGATGGCATCAACCAGGTCAGGCGTGGCAATAGTCTTGGTCACGTAGCCGCGGGCTCCCGCCCGTATGACCGCCACCACGTCTTCTGCCGCGTCAGACACTGACAGTGCCAAGAACCGGGTCGGCACCCCCATGCAGGCCGCCGCGACTTCTGCTCCCCCGCCGCCGTGACCACCCGGCAAGTGCACGTCCAGCAGGGCCACCGTGGGAACGGACTGGCGCACTGCGGCAATAGCGTCCTCCACGCTGTCCGCCTCTCCCGTGACCTGGACTTCGTCGGGATACTTGCTCAGTTCGGCAATCACTCCCGCCCTAAACAGCCCGTGATCGTCGATGACCAGCACCGAAATGGGGGACTTCGGGTGTTCCCCAACAGCAGCCGGGTTCGCGTTTCCGTCACTCATAGATTGTCCTCCCTCAGTTTTCCCCTGTTTGACGGGGCACTTTCATTGCGACTTCGCAGCCGCCAGGTCCCGACCGAATGGTCGCGGCGCCGCCGTGGCGCTCCAGCCTCTCAATAATGGAATGTTTCACGCCCTGATGGCCTTGCGGGATAGCCGCAATGTCGAATCCGTCACCGTGATCACGCACGAAACATTCCACCGCGTGCGTCCCCACTTCCAGATACATCGAAAACGGGGGCTTTCCGTGGCGAGCCGCGTTCGTCAAGGCTTCCCGGGTCGCCGCCACCAGCGGCTCAGACCACGATCCCGGAACCGCGTCTCCCACCGTGACCGTGTCCAAAACCACTCCGTAACGATCCTCGATTTCGCCGGCCAGATCCTTGATAATTTGGGACAGAGATGCGTCCGCGTAACCCCTATCTTCATAGAGCCAAGCGCGCAGCTGACGTTCCTCGGCACGAGCCAGTTTCGCGACTTCCGGGGCGTCGTCGGCTCGAGCACGAATCAGGGCGAGGGTTTGCAGCACTGAATCATGCAGGTGAGCAGCCATATCGGCGCGGACAGTTTGGCGGGTTTGCTCAGCTAATGATGCCTTGTAGGACATCCAAAATCGTGCCCACAGCGGCAATACCGCCAGGCTTAGCGCTGCGATGACGACCAGAGTGATGAATCCCCCACGCAGTGCGTCCCCCAGGCTAATCGTTCCCGACAGCCCAAACATAACTGCAAAAATGACCAGGAGAGCACCCGGAATCGCAAAACCCAGGAACCGTCCCATTCGCAGCTCGTTTGGAGATGATCCGGCTGAAGCCCCCACCCAAATGAGGGCGATGCCGGTGATGAGAACCACGATCGCGATGAGAGGACGCAAATCATTCATGATTTTCGGACCGGAATAAGCTCCCAACACCGCGATAGTAATTAACCCCAGTGCCAGCAAAATTGCCGGAACCGTCACGTTTTGCCAGCGGCCATTGCTACCAAAGTACCCCTTGAGCTGCGCGTTAGGGTTCGCCAACCGCGAATCTCCGGAAAAAGGAACCCCCACCTCTCCCCAAGGGTTTCCCCGCGGCACAAAAATCCACAACCAGGCGTAGAACAGAATGCTGACCCCGGTGGGAGCTAAAGCCACCAGAATGAGCCGCACCAGCCAGAGAGGCATTTTCAGATGCAACGCCAGTCCAGCGGCTACCCCAGCCACAACCCCGTCTTTTCCAGGCAGAACCGTCCCCGGCACGGGGCGGCACAGCGCAGGGCGTGCGAGGGGGACTGGATGTGACGTTGTCATAAATCCAGTTTGCCACGGTTACGCGGGGTTTCGCCCGGCTTAAGGGATTAATCAGGGGGAAATCAGGGATAACCCCCATAGCCGCCGGGCGCGACAGCAGCAATGATGGAAACATGGACGAAAACACGAACCCAGAACATATATCCGATTCTGTTCCACCCGCTGGAGGTGAGTCTCCCCGCGATGGCGAGACTCCAGTGACGAATGCGACTACCGACGCCCCCGCGGCTGGCGGGACGACTCCCTTTAGTTCAGCGGATCCAAACGGGATTGGGGCTGCCGGATTTAGCACACCTAACCCGGGAACCCCGAACCCACACACACCTAACCCGGGAGCGCCGTATCAGGGCAACACGAACTACCGCTCTGCGGGCTACCCCGGTTCGGGCAGTTTCCCGAGCAGCGGCGCAAACTATGGAACCGCGAGCATGGGAGGCTACCCTGGAGGCTCGGATTCCACTGGACAGTCCTGGATGCGGTCCAACAACCGGGTCATTGGTGGAGTTTGCGCGGGAATTGCCTCACGCCTGAACATAGACCCCGTAATTGTCCGCGGTTTGGCAGTGGTCGGTTTGCTGTTCTTTGGATTTATTCCCCTGCTTTACGGGGCGCTGTGGCTGTGGATGCCCAGCCAAACCACCGGGCGCAGCTTGTGGACCGATTGGCGTGCCGGCGTACCTAACCAGGGCGGTGGTGTTGCCGGGTCAATCCTGTTAATGTGTTTCGGGGCGATGCGGATGCTGCCCGAAGGCACTTTCCTGTTCAACATTTTTGACATTTGGGACGGCGGGGGCGGGTTCGGAGATATACTCGCGTTCTTTTTCATACTCCTGGTTTTGTGCCTGTTACTGGCCCCCATAGCCGTGGTGGTGCTAATCATTGTCCACTTTATGAACCGGAACAAGGCCGGTACCCTGCCAGCCGCGAACGCTTACGTTCCCGGACCCACTGGCTTCGTTTCCACGCCACAGGCACCCGCCGGTCCAGCCCCCGCTGACGGCCTTCACGATACTCCCGCTTCCCACGCAGCACCCGCCACCGGCTTCACAGCTGCCCCCACCAATTTTACGGTTCCCAACTCGGGCTTTAGCGTTCCCGCCGCGAGTTATGCGACACCTTTTGGCAATTCCTCTCCCCTGTCTGCGCCATCGTATCCGCAGCCGGAGGCGATTCTGGCGCCACGCATTCCCGGACCGAGCCGCACCCTCAGTCTCACGGTCGGCGGATTGGTTCTGCTGTCATTTTTCGCCGGTATCCTGATGTCCCTGGTAGGAGTGCTTGATCCGCTAAGTTCGGGTCTGTTGGTTGTCGGTCTGATGACGATGGTGCTGGGGGGTGGAATGTTGGTGGCAGCCCTGCAAAAGCGACGGACAGGCTGGCTCGCCATCGTCACCCCACTGGTGATTCTGTTCGTGACGCTACCTCTGGCAACAGTGGGAATGTCCGTGATGCCCCAACTGCGCGAACTGCGTTCCAGCATTGATTGGCGCAATTTTCCCGAAACGTTCAGCTACCAGAGCAATGATTTACGCCCCGGAGATGAACTCAACGCCGCTCGTGGCAACGCGAACATAGACCTGCGTGCCACGAACCTGGGGAAACCCATCACAGTCAATCTGGTTAACGGGAATGTCTCAATTTATACGCTGCCAGAACAAAACGTTGACCTGGAAATCAACTTAGCCCAGGGCAACGTGACGACTTCCACCCTGAAAGACAGCAAATGGGACATGAGCGAAACCTTTTTACAGTCCTCATCCGTTGAAAAACACCGTCCGCAATATTTCACTATGGACGGCAATCAGCGCGTGGAATTCGTGGATCGAACCAAGGAATATGAGGCCGCAAACATCAGCCTGGGCAGTTCAGATGTGACGAAACTAAAAATTCGCCACGATGTTCCGCTATCTGATGGCTCGCGAAACATAGAGACAAAACCCCAAACTATCGAAATCAACTTGGCACACGGAACCGTGTCGCTCTATGAACGTCCCCCTGTGGATTTATGGAACGGGGCGGTGCTACCTGACGGGCATTTCTTGGTCAACTATGTGTTGAATGGCCGGGATTTGATGACTGCCGATTTGGAAGAATACAACAGCACCGAGGTCGGCTCTGAAAACGAAAGTAGCGACGCACTGCGAGAGTTTCGCCGCCGTGCCGTGTCCGGGAACGGAACTATCGAGATTAGTAGGGCCAGCGGAGTTGAGGGTGAGCCCATAGCACTGGGCGGACAAGACGTATCTGAACTGAACATAGACAACACATTAACCCTCGCTGACATTCATGCAGGCAAGGCCGGTCCGTGGAAGGACATCAACCAAGACGGGTTTAACGACCTGTTCCAGCCCGGTGGCAGCAAGTGGAAACCCGGCGACAACCTGTTTGACCCCGTAAACGGAACCCCGCGTTCCTCCGGAATGCCCAACGGGACACCGAGCATACCCGCCACGCCAGTTGCTCCGGATTCACCCACGGCACCTTCTCCGTACCAAGCCCCCAGCATTGAGAACAATTAACAGGTGACAACTATGGAAAACACAACAGAAACCATCTCCCTCTCCCCCAACTTGGAGCCAGAGAAAACACCGGAACCACCCTTGGAACCCCGCCGTGAACATCGCAGCTTGGCCGCCATCGCTTTCAGCGTGGTATTTATCCTGATTGGGTTGATTGTTTTCGGGGCCGCCCTGGGCGTCGTGGTGTCACTGTGGGCACTGATTTTGCTGATATTCGGGACCTCTGGAGTCGCCTTGCTCATCAGTGCCCTGGCGGAGTCACGCCGCTAGAGGGCAGAGGCTAGCGTTGCGCGCGCAGCTGGGCGGTATCGAAAGAGGCACGCCCGTCTGCCGCTAGCGCCTCCAGCGGATAGTTGTGCTTGAACTTCGACCAATGCCGCTGGGTGGAAATCCACACATAAAGACGACGCCGCAGGTATCGCAGGGAAAACTGCCTTTCTGCCGGGGCCAGCAACGGATTAAAGACCTGGCCCGCCCGGTGCAGCGACTGGACTTGACGACGCACCTGACCCGTCGTGTATTTCAAAATCAGCCATATCGGCAACACGGT
Source organism: Mobiluncus sp. (assembly GCF_985070215.1). NCBI lineage: Bacteria > Bacillati > Actinomycetota > Actinomycetes > Actinomycetales > Actinomycetaceae > Mobiluncus > Mobiluncus sp. The sequence goes on from NZ_CFKZQR010000050.1 coordinate 8,568, forward strand.
ATAGAGAATCGTGTCAAAGTGGGTCGCCGGCTCCGTGGGCTGGCGGTAGATGAGGTCATTAATCAAAGCTGGTAGCGGATTGTTTCCGGCAGCGGTGTTGTAATACAGGTTCCGGCCGATACGGGGGTTGACCTCAAAGAAATAGGCCTGACCGGTAGCACTGTCTACCTTGACATCAAAGTTTGCGAACCCGTGCCAGCCGATGCCGGTCAGGAAATCACTGGCTTGACGATACAAATCCGGGTAGCTTTCCGTAATCATCGCGGCAGGATTGCCCAGGGCGGTCGGGACATGGTCTTCCAGCAGCACATGAGCCGACCCCAGGAAACTAACCCGTTTGTCCGCATCCACGTACACCGTAATGGACAGGTTGTGTGTGTCATTTCCGGACACCCGCGGCTGGGCCACGAACCGACGCGCGTCCGGGTTCCCGGCAGTATGCGTTTCCAGCTCCTCCAGAATCGCTCGGGCCCGGCGCGGATTGTCAGCTGTATAAACCTTAGATTTGCCCGGCCAAGACAGCCGTTCGTAGCCGTAGGACTGGCACGGCTTGATAATGAGCGGGTATTTATCCCCCAAGGTTTCGGTGATGGCATCCATCAGCGCGGTCGTTCCGGCATCAAGATTGAGCTCCAGAGTCGTGGGAACCCGTAACCCGTACTTTTCGGCAGCACGGGCAAAATGTGCCTTATCATTGGTCAGTTCGATGACATCCACGCTGGGGAAGGCAAAGCGATAAAACGGAGTCAAACGGGAGGCATTTTTCTGGATGTTTACCACGTGGGTATCTTGGTTCGCAACCAATACCAGCGGGGTGTCCGGGTAACGCGCCACCAGTTCGGGACCCATCTGAACGAGTTTTTCAATGAATGCGGCATGGTTCCGGTCCGCAGCGCTCTCGTCAACAGGAATGACCTTTAACAGTCGGGAGTGACGAATCGGCCCCAGCACCATAGAGGTGACAACTAGGGGCTTTACGTGCCATTTCTCGTAGAAAGAGCGCACGTAACCATACGTTCCAATGTCGCCAGAGAGGACAATTGGCAAAAACGGCGCGCCAGACGTGCCAGCTGGATTCATTGATAATCTCCTTTAGGAGGTGACCCGGCGAGGGAATATCCCCCGCCGAGCCACCAGAGTTTTCAACAGCAGGACTCTAGGAGAAGTCGCGATCGTCCTCGCTGCGGGCACGATGCGTCCGCCGGCGAGCCCGCTCCCGCGGACGGCGCGGTTCGTTGCTATCACGCGGATCGCGGCGTTCACAGTCGCGCGGGTCGGGCGTCTCAGAAGTTTCGCTTTGTTCAGATCCCGAATCCGCTGCGGCTTCGCCGTCCTCATCGTCAACCACGGCGTGCAGGGAGAGCTTGCCGCGCTGGTCGATTTCGGCGACCTCGACCTGAACCTGCTGACCGACCTGGAGCACGTCCTCGACGTTTTCCACACGTTTGCCGCCGACCAGGCGACGAATCTGGGAGATATGGAGCAAACCGTCCTTGCCGGGGGTCAGGGAAATGAACGCCCCGAAGGTAGTGGTTTTCACCACGGTACCCACGAAACGTTCGCCGACCTCGGGCATCTGGGGATTCGCAATCGAGTTCACGGCGTCACGAGCGGCTTCCGCGGCCGGACCGTTATCCGCCCCGATGTAGACGGTACCGTCGTCCTCAATGGTCAGTTCGGCGCCGGTATCCTCTTGAATCTGGTTAATCATCTTTCCTTTCGGGCCGATGACCTCACCAATCTTGTCCACCGGAATATTCACGGTGAGGATACGCGGAGCGGTCGGAGCCAGTTCATCAGGCCCGTCGATAGCGGCGTGCATCACGTCCAGAATCTTCAGGCGAGCGTCGCGGGCTTGACCCAGGGCGCCCTTCAAAACGTCGGCAGGAATGCCGTCAAGTTTCGTGTCCAGCTGCAGGGCGGTAATGAAGTCCTTGGTGCCAGCGACCTTGAAGTCCATGTCGCCGAAAGCGTCTTCCGCGCCCAAGATGTCAGTCAGGGTCGCAAACTGGGTGCCATTTTCGCCCGGTTCGCTCATCAAACCCATCGCAATGCCGGCAATCGGGGCGCGCAGCGGCACGCCCGCGTTCAGCAGGGACAGCGTAGAGGCGCAAACCGAACCCATCGAGGACGAGCCGTTCGAGCCCATAATCTCGCTGACCTGGCGAATCGCGTAGGGGAACTCCTCGCGAGCCGGAATGACCGGCTCTAGGGCCATCTCCGCCAGGTGTCCGTGACCAATCTCACGGCGCTTGGGGGAACCGACCCGACCGGTCTCACCGGTGCAGTAGGGCGGGAAGTTGTACTGGTGCATATAGCGCTTGTGCGTCATCGGAGACAGATTGTCCAACTGCTGTTCCATGCGCAACATATTGAGCGTGGTCACACCCAGAACCTGGGTCTCACCGCGCTGGAACAGAGCCGAGCCGTGAACTCGGGGCAGCACCTCGACCTCAGCGGATAGAGAGCGGATGTCTTTCAGCCCGCGTCCATCGATACGTTTGCCTTCGTGCAGCACCCGGGCGCGCACCAGCTTCTTTTCCAAAGCCTTAAAGGCGGCCTTAAGTTCCTTTTCCTGTTCCTCGAACTCGCCGCCTTCCACTGCGAGCTTCTCGATGGCGGCATCGCGGATTTCGGTCTCGCGGTCCTCCCGAGTCAGCTTGTCAGCAATCTGGATAGCCGCGGTCAAATCGGTTTCCACCTCGGCTTTCATCGCCTCAAAGTGGTTGTCCTCGTAGTCGGGGAACAGCGGATATTCCTGGGTTTCCTTGGCAGCCTTGGCGGCCACTTCGGATTGGGCACGGCACAGTTCCTTAATAAAAGGCTTGGCCGCGTCCAGCGCGCTGGCCACAACGTCCTCAGTCGGAGCCTGCTTGCCCTCTTGAATCAGGTCCCAGGCGTACTCGCCGCCACCGGCTTCCACCATCATGATGGCCACGTCTTCTTCGGGAGTGCCCTCGTTGACGACACGACCGGCGATGACCATGTTGAATGTGGATTGTTCCATCTCGGGGTAGGTCGGGAACGCCACCCACTGCCCGTCAATCAGGGCCAGGCGGGTGCCGCCGATGGGTCCAGAGAAAGGCAGGCCAGCCAGTTGGGTCGCCATCGAGGAGGCGTTAATCGCCACCACGTCATAAGCGTGGTCGGGGTGGATTGACAGGACGGTGTCGACGACCTGGACCTCGTTGCGCAGCCCTTTTACGAAGGCCGGACGCAGCGGGCGGTCAATCAGGCGGGCCGCCAGGATAGCTTCGGTGCCGGGGCGGCCTTCGCGACGGAAGAACGATCCGGGGATACGTCCCGCGGCGTATTGCTTCTCCTCAACGTCTACGGTCAAGGGGAAAAAGTCGAATTGATCTTTCGGTTGCTTACCAACCGTGGTGGCTGCGAACACAACGGTTTCCCCATCCAGAGTGACCATTGCCGAACCGGCAGCCTGTTGAGCCAAAAGGCCCGTTTCAAAGCGCAGGACGCGCTTGCCAAATTTACCATTGTCGATGACGGCTTCCGCCGCCGTGATTTCGGGTCCCTCCAAGGGAGCCCCCTCTCTTTGTTCAGCGCGGCGGTCATCGATCGAGGCCCACTGGGCCGGTTCTCCGCAAACCTCACCGGACGAACCGGGATACTTGCGGCAGTCCAGGAGGCCACTACCGAGGACCGATTAACGCTGGATTCCTACATATACCAGCCGGAAAATACCGGCATGAAAAGAAAGCTGACCGGTGACCGGCCAGCTTAGTTGCTATTTACGCAAACCGAGGCGCTCTTTGAGGCTGCGGTAGCGTTCGATGTCGATGTCCTGCAAGTAGCCCAGCAGACGCTTGCGCTGGCCGACCAGCAGCATCAAACCACGACGGGAATGATGGTCATGTTCGTGAGTCTTAAAGTGCTCGGTCAGGTCCTTAATCCGCTTGGACAACAGGGCGATTTGCACTTCGGGGGAACCAGTGTCCCCGGGATGAGTCGCGTATTCGTTGATGATTGCTTGCTTTTCTTCCTTGGTCAGTGCCACAGGTTCTCCTTAGGTTAACTCGTTGCGCGCAGCGCCCAGGCTTTTCCTGGAGCATCGGTAGCGCGGCCGACATGACGGCTGTACAAGTTTAGCAAAAAGCAACAACTCCCGCGAATTCCACAGATTTTAGACGGACGCCGCTGTCAGCGCTTTACAGATTCATAAGATATGTCCGCATCACTCGGAGTCTAGCCCCGGGGCGGCATCGGTTTATGGACAAGCGCGTTTTCACGAGTCGGTACTCAGCACTATTTTTCCCAAGGGTCGGGCGGTACTTTTTGCCAGGTACTTATGGGCACGTTTTGCCTTGGAAAATGCCAG
>NZ_CFKZQR010000051.1:0-12093 GCF_985070215.1 Mobiluncus sp.
ACAGGAGCGCGATGACATGCTGGATGTCCTAAAATGGGATGGCGTATTCGCGCCTCTCACTGGGGTGACGGCTGTAGTTGCCAATGACAACAAACCACTTACGCAAGAACTTCTTGATGAGGTCATAGCGCTGAAAGACATCTATGACGAGGAATACTACGAAGAACTCATGGAATCCCAGGGCTTGTAACATAACGCAAACGGGAAGCGAAGGCGAGGCCGCCGTTTCACTAGGCTTTGTCAGCTAGGAAGGGCCAGCCCGCCTTCACCTATTTCGGATTCAAACCGTCTTGGCACCACGCCAAGGCGGTTTTATCTTGAGCCTAAATCACGGTTTCCCGGGGAGTTGGTCGGCGGTTTCTTGGTGAGTTTCGGAGTGCACGTGGTTTATAGGGGGAGAATAGCCGGGTAGCTGCCATTATTGGCAGCTACCCGGCTATTCTCCCCTTTTAGGCACAACCGAGCGGGGATCCCCTGATTTTCGTCGGCGTTTGCACGGTGCTGTTCTGCTGATTATGTTCGACGAGATGCGCAGGGCGGCGGCAGGCTCGCCACGCAAAACCGCTGCCCGTCATGGGTCTCCACCGACCTTGTACAAATGAAAATGATGCCCGGCACGGGCCGGACATCACCACTAGCGGAGGATGGGGGATTCGAACCCCCGAGGGCTTGCACCCAACACGCTTTCCAAGCGTGCGCCATAGGCCACTAGGCGAATCCTCCAGGTATTTGGTTATTCTGCAAAAAGCAGCGCCTACTATTCTACATATTTACCGGCCGGGCGAGAAATTTAGCGGCCGGGATTTTGCTATAGGCGATACTCCGCAGACAGCCCCCGTATGCTCGGATAGAATCGAGCCGTCGGGTCAATCCGGATCTGACTGCAACAGTTAGGAACAAAACATGGCGGTTTACACCCTCCCCGAACTCCCCTACGATTACGCTGCTCTGGAGCCGCACATCTCCGGCAAAATCATGCAGCTGCACCACGACAAGCACCATGCCAACTATGTGAACGGCGCGAACACGGCTTTGGAAAAGCTCGAAGAAGCTCGCGCGACCGGCAACTTTGCCACGATTAACCAGCTCGAAAAGGACCTCGCTTTCAACCTGGGCGGACACGCGAACCACAGCGCTTTTTGGAAGATGATGGGTCCGGCTGCCGACACTCCGGACCGTCCCAGCGGCGAACTCGCTGCGGCGATTGATGAATACTTCGGTTCTTTCGAAGCCTTCCAAAAGCACTTCACCGCCGCCGCCACCGGACTGCAAGGCTCCGGCTGGGCGGTATTGGCTTGGGACAGCGTGGCGGGTCGCCCGGTCATCTTCCAGCTGTTCGACCAGCAGTCGAACATTCCGATTGCCCAGATTCCGCTGCTCATGCTGGATATGTGGGAGCACGCGTTCTATTTGGACTACTTGAACGTCAAGGCTGACTACGTCAAGGCCTGGTGGAACGTGGTGAACTGGACCGAGGTCGAAAGCCGCTTCGAGGCTGCCGCCAAACATCACGGCGTGCTCTAGGTTTTCAGCTAGGAACTGTGTCTCATGGTGGCGGCGTAATTTACGCCGCCACCGTTGCTGGATTATGACGTTTTCACGCATTGGCCGCACTTATCACATCCATATAATAAGTAAGGTTTAGCAGCGTGATAAAGTAAATTGATCTCGCTAAACAAGAAAAGTGTGGTTACAAAAAACGCGGGAAATATAACTAAGCGCACACAGTCAAGAGAGACAAGGTAGAACTCACTGAGTAGTGTCACATACTCCCGGGGGAAACCACATGGAAGAACCTTTTGGTTCGATATTCTTGTCTCCAGGAGTTAATTCAACTACAACCTTTCCAGGTTCATAAGTAAGTTTATAAACGGATTCAGGGGAAGTTGTGCAACTGATGGGGTAGTCAGTCCAAAATGACTCTAGAATATGAGCGTTTTCCGAAAAACGATAAAATTGAGCTTTCCCGTTAGCACTATCGTGATTAACCGCAGTAAATAGGTCAAGAACGAAGGGATGCGTAGGATCGTTTTTGTTCGCGAACAAAAAGAAGTAAAGTTGTTCAGAGGGAAAAAAGTTTGCATGGCCTGTTCCTGCAAAAGAGACATCGGTGAGGCCATCGGCGTTAAAATCTGAATAATTTGCAGACTGTAAATCAAGCGTCATTAAAGGGCCTGAAATATACGGATCGGGATCTTGACTGTGGTTACCTTCGCTCACCCCGGCAACTATATGTTGCCAACATTCGTTGGCTGAATCAGACATCTTAGGTAACTCACTAGGTGAATCTGAGAAAGCCGTCCAACTAGGACAGCTGTGATTGGGAGCAAGATGAGACATGGAATCAGCACGATACACTTGCTCATCTACGGGCAGGTAAATATCATTCAAATCAACTTGCTTTATAATGGTATCATCGTCTTTTGTCACGGCTTTTCCCGAGGACTGTGCTTTATCAGAGCCAGCGCTGGCGCCTGTATATCCGGCCCCGGACTTACCAACTTTCGAAAGCAAGACGAAAGAAAAAATAATTGCCAATGCAACCAACACTATTAGGAGAGTAGTAATCATTGTAAGTAAAGTCACTCGAGAGCGCGACTGTTGACCGCTTGGGGGAACGGATGCTGCATCGGGTTGGTAAAATTGATTGCTCATTTGGTCTCCTCAACAATCAGCACAATGGGATATAGTTAATCACAACTGCGCCACTTCTTTAGTACCCTGAGTTTGAGTCGGTTCAATCGTGAGAGAATCAGGTTTGATGACGAATTTAAAGTTAGTTTTGGTTGGCTCCTCAGGGCCGCTGGATTCGGCTGAAGTAAATAATCCTCCCTCGTAGAAAGTCCAAGAATATACCGAACCTTGAGATATAGAGATAAGATCTACAATAAAAGGCTGATTAGGACGATAAACATTAGCTATGAGTATATAATTTATAAATATTCCGTCGTAATCTGGAGTCGACGTGTCTCCGACAAAAGCAACATCCAAATACCCATCATTATTATAATCTGCATAAGTAACAGAGCTAATATCGGCCTTTATGTATGGAATCTCTTTTGCGTATTGATTGCTCCACTTGTCAACACTTTCTCCATTCTCGATTGCTTTCCAGCAATCATCGGGAGATGTTGCCATAGGTTTGAAGACAGTTGATTCGTCATCGCCAGGATAATAAATTGGCGGACAGGTTGGATTGCCATGCGTCTGAAAGTACCCGTCGTAGGTATCGTATTTATTATAGTACGGCAAACGTATATCCGATAAATCAAAGTCTTTCATAAAATCTTTTGACAATTCCGGCTCTCGCCAGTCAATCAGTGTGATAGTATCTCCTGTATCAAATAATTCTTGTTTCAGGAATTCAAATGGCTTGTCTTTTGAAAACGGATTATAATTAGGGATTTGCAAGATAAATTCCCCACTGATAGGGACAGTCACTTTATAATGTAAGAATCCGCGATACTTTTTGTCTCCTAAATTAATTAACAGATTCTCTTTATCGCCGCGTACTGCCTCTTCCAACCCACCAGTTAGCTCTAGCTTCAAGCTTAGCTGCAGTTTCGGGCCAGCAACGCCATACAAAGTGAAAGCGTCCTTGAATTTAAGCTCCAAGGTGATATTGCCATCTAAGCTTGTCTCATTATCAGCCAGCCCAATAGACTGAGCTTTGCTGTTGTCTTCGTTTATGCCGCGCCGCCCCTTATCGGAATCGTATCTGAACCCAAACTTTTTGTCGAGGGATACCTCAGCCGGTTTTAATGCTCCTTCAATTTTGGCATCTGCGTCCATATCGATACTAAAATTGTTATTCCACACTACCGGAACTGGTCCAACCATAAGCGCCCCACTATACGGGCGCGTAAACAGGGTCTCACTAGCTTGCATTTCTATCATGTTGTATGTTAGCTTTCCCTGCACATGACCTACTAATTTAAAATGTATACCTTTACTGTTAATTTTTAATTCTAGTTCCAGCATCACTCCTGCAGTAATCTTTAGAGATCCTTTCATGTATTCTTTATCAATTATGTTCTCCAGTCTGTCATCAGCAAAAGCCGGGGTCGCCAGAAAACCCCAGCCACTTGCCGTCACGCCCTTGTGCTGCAAGGGAACATAGTTTCCATCAGGCTTCAAAACATATTGTGCAGTCACATCGCATTCTTTGATAGCCTCGTCCAACGCGGCAGGAACAGTCGTCAAAACTGTGTCTTGGCCGCTCTTTTCAACTCCAGTTACCCTACGCAAGAATCCCTGTGGCGCAGCCTCGCTGATCCCTCCGGCAATTACAGAATTAACCCCCATCTGAGCGTCGCCCGACACCGTCACCCGGTTATCCTCAACAGACTTCACAAGAAAATATCCAGCCGGTTCTCCCTCACCTCCGGTATGGGATTTTTCTATATCCGCATCTGATGCAATATAAACGTTGGCTTGGAGGACCACAGGATCTGCTCTTTTATTTGCAATCAGAGCGAACATCAAAACCCCTGCCAGCACCAAAAAAACTACTAAAAGCAGGATATTCAGTATCAGCAGCACCTTTCTGCTGTTTTCGCTCTCACCAGCCATTTTACCGCTTTCACCGAGTCGACATATACGACCATGCTACGCGTAGTTCGGCTCTCATTACTGGGGTTTCGGATGAGTTCTAATTTCTCAGCACCAGGCCCGACTCTGCGGGGATAAAAAACGGTTTCCCCCGCCGGAAGGCAGGGGAAACCGCTGGGCAAAACCTCACAGGCTCTTGATGATTTCCTCCACGGAGGCCTTGGCGTCGCCGAAGAGCATGTCCGAGTTCTCGTTAAAGAACAGCGGGTTTTGCACCCCGGCGTAGCCGGTCGCCATCGAACGCTTGAAGATAATCACGCGCCCCGCCTCCCAGACGTGGAGCACCGGCATTCCCGCAATCGGGGAGCCTGGCTCGTAGGCGTCGGGGTTCACGGTGTCGTTCGCGCCGATGACCAGGACCACGTCCGTGTCGGGGAAGTCGTCGTTAATCTCGTCCATTTCGAGCACGATGTCGTAAGGCACTTTGGCCTCAGCCAACAGCACGTTCATGTGACCGGGCAGACGGCCCGCCACCGGGTGAATCCCGAAACGTACCTCCACGCCCGCCTCACGCAGTTTCTTGGTCAAGTCCGCGACCGCGAACTGCGCGCCCGCGGTAGCCATGCCGTAGCCGGGAGTAATGATGACGGACTTGGCGCCCTTCAAAATCTCTGCGGCTTCGGGAGCCTTGATTTCGGTGTGTTCGCCGTAGTCTTTGGCTTCCTGCTTCGGGCCCGCACCCTCGCCGAAACCGCCGAGGATAACGGAGATAAACGAGCGGCCCATGCCTTTACACATGATGTAGCTCAGGAACGCACCGGAGGACCCGACCAAGGCACCGACGATAATCAACAGCGGGTTGGACAGCATAAAGCCCGCCGCCGCGGCCGCCCAGCCGGAGTACGAGTTCAGCATGGACACGACCACCGGCATATCCCCGCCGCCGATAGCGGCCACCAGGTGCAAACCGAGTACCAGGGAAATCGCGGTCAAAACGCCCAAAGCAATCCACTGCTGCTGGAGCAGGGCGGCATCGGCGCCGGCCGGATCCGTGCGCTTGGCCACAATCATCCACACAATCATGGCGATAACCGCCAGGATCATCAGGATATTCAGGAAGTTACGCGCCGGCAGCATCAACGGCTTGCCTTTAATCTTGGCCGACAGCTTCAGGTAGGCAATGATGGACCCGGTGAAGGTCACCGCGCCGATAAAGATGCCAATCCCGACTTCGCCCAAGTGGAATCCCATGTCGCGCACGGTTTCCGCGTTGTCGGTGGCCGAAAGTTCCATGAAGGTGTTGAACCCGACCAGCACCGCTGCCAGACCCACAAACGAGTGCAACAGGGCGATAAGTTCGGGCATTCCCGTCATCTTAACGTTCTTGGCTTTCCACAGGCCGATAATCGCGCCCAGCAGCATACATCCCACCAGGATAGAGGCGGTTTGACCGACGTGGGTCACGGCGTTTGCCGGCGGGGTGGCCGTCAAGGCGACAAAGATAATCGACACGAGCGCGATGCTCATGCCGGCGATACCGAACTTGTTGCCGCGCAGGGCGGTGGTCTGGTTAGACAGACCGGCCAAGGCCATGATGAACAGCAGGGCAGCGATGAGGTAAGCGAAGTATTCGACGTGATCGCTCCAGTAGGCGAGGGTGGTCATGTCGGCGTGGTCAGTCGCGTTAGCGGCAAGGTTCACAAGTGTGTGCAACATGGCTTAGTCCTCCTTCTGGAACATCTTGAGCATTCGGTGGGTCACAAAGAAACCGCCGAAAATGTTGATGGAAGCAATGAGGATGGCCAGACCCGCCAGACCCGTCACAATCCACGAGGTCGATTGGGCCAGCGACAGAATCGCACCCACCAGGATGATGCCCGAAATCGCGTTCGTTTCGCTCATTAGCGGGGTGTGCAGCGAGTGCGTCACGTTGGTAATGACGTAGAACCCGGCCACAATCGCCAGCGCCAGAATAATGTAGTAGGGCAGCATCGAGAACGGTGTCACCGCGACCAGGGCAATGCCCAGCACGGCCGCCACGAAAATCCAGAAGTTCCGCATGGCGTGGGACTTCGGCTTTTCCGGCTCCGGCGCTGCGGGCACACCTGCGGCGGGGGCGGGTTTGGCTGGGGCCGCCGAGACAGAAATGGGCGGCGGAGGCCACAGTACGTCCTTTTCGTGGGCAATCGTGATGGACCGCACGACTTCGTCCTCCAGGTTAAAGACGATGGTGCCGTCCTTTTCCGGGGTCATGAGTTTCATGAGGTTCACAATGTTTTGCCCGTAGAGTTGAGAGGCCTGGCCGGGCAGGCGGTTCGCCAAGTCGGTGAAGCCGATGATGGTCACGCCGTTGTCGGTGACGATGACTTCCCCGGCCTTGGTCAGTTCGCAGTTGCCGCCCGCCATGTCCACGATGACAGAACCGGGCTTCATGCCCCCCACCGCTTCTGCAGTGAGCAACAGCGGGGCGGGACGGCCCGGAATCTGGGCGGTAGTAATGACGATGTCAGAAGCGGCCGCCTGTTCCGTATAGAGTTTCAGGGCCGCTTTGGCCTGGTCCTCGTTCATTTCCTTGGCGTAGCCGTCCGAGGATTCCTGAGCGGGAGCGGGAATCTCCACGAACTCGGCTCCCATGGACTCCACCTGTTCAGCCGCGGCGGCACGCACGTCGGTGGCCTGGACGATGGCACCCATCGAGTTCGCGGTACCAATCGCCGCCAAACCGGCGACACCAGCGCCGATAACGTAAACCTTGGCGGGAGGCATCTTGCCGGCGGCCGTGACCTGACCGGTAAACAAGCGCCCAAAAGCGTTAGCAGCTTCAATAACCGCGCGGTAACCAGCGATGTTTGCCATCGAGGACAGCACGTCCATCGCCTGAGCGCGGGTAATGCGCGGCACGGCGTCCATCGAAATCGCGGTCACGTTTCGCTTGGCGAACACTTCGGCGATTTCGGGGTGGATACGCACCCCGAGACGCGAAATCAGCACGGTACCTTCACGCAGCTGGTCGATTTTGTCTTGCGGCGGGGTGTCCAAAGTCGTGACAATGTCTGCCTGCCAAACTTCCTGCGGTCCCACCACTTCGGCACCGGCGTCGCGATAAAGCTGGTCTGGGTACGACGCATCGGAGCCTGCTCCGGCTTCGACAATGACCTCATAACCCAACTTAATCAGTTTGCCAACGGTGTCAGGTGTGGCGGATACCAGTTTTTGCCCCTCAGCGGGCTCTCTCGGTATTCCTATACGCACGTATAACTCCTGAATGTCAACAGTTTCCGGCCTCGAACGGGCCGGGGCGGGATGGTCCCCGTGACGGGTTTATCCTATCAGTAACTCGCAGGGTTGTTTTTATCGGGTGGCGGATTCAGACTGCGGTCAAGTTCGCGGCGGCCGGCCTAAAGCAAAAGAAAGTTCCCCGGGGTTGCCACGAGACTCTCGCCGCTTCCCCAGGGAACTTTTCTCAGACTCGCCGAGAGGGTTATTGTCCCAGCATTTCTTCGAGGGCATCTCCCAAATTCGGCCCTCCCATATTGTCCAACCCCTCCTGGACCATGCCAGTGCCGGCTGAAACCGCGCTACTACCAATCGCGATGGTGGTGGTGGTGAATCCTAGAATCAGGTAAACGAAGGTGAAGCAGGCCAGGCACAACACCAAGAACATAGAGTGCCACAAGGCGGTAGTTTTTTCAGTCCGCGTAATGTTGCGAATAGCGGCGCTAATCAGCAGCTCCATCATGAACAAGCCACCGAGGAACGCTATCGTCAATAAGACCACCAGCAGCATAGTCAAGAACGGGATGGGCAGCAGCTCGATTACGAAAATAGCTGCCAGCGCAATGGTGGGAAGCACCAGACCGGTAGCCACCACGTTGCAGCATTGCAGGAAAGTCATGTCCCCTTTAAACGTTGCCACGGTTGCTTTGACAAAAACCGCCCGGAGAATGACTGCCGCAAAAGACACGATGATGGCCACGAAAAAGACCAGGAACCAGTATCCGAAGCTGAGGATGGAGTAGGGTGAAATGCTTCCGGCTCCGATGGAATTGCTAAAGCCGTTGATAAAACCGCCCACCATCAAGTCCGCTGAACGCGCTACCCCAACGGAATATGCCAAGCCGGAAATGATGCTGAACAGCAGGAACATCACCCACCACCAGGCTTTCAGCTGCAGGTTCTCCAGCGCTACCTGGTCGCCTTGAGATTTGTGAATCCGCTTAAATGTGGGGAAAATCGCCTTCAAGGCTTTCATGAATTCGCCGTCTTGCTTTGGCATCGCGATGTAGATACCCCCCTGGCCTGGAGCGCCACCGGGAATTTGGTTGGTGTAGCCAACCATGGGCTGCGCACCGGTCACAGGCGGGACAGGTTGCCCGACAGCTTGGGGCACACCCATCGGCTGACCTGGAGCCGGAGGCATCGTCGAACCCGCAGCCGGAGGCATCGGCTGGACCGGAGCGGGAGGCATCGGCTGATACGAAACCGGAGGCATAGCAGAAGGTGCGACTGGCTGCATTGGAGCAGCGGGTTGAGCCGGGGCAAAACCGGGCTGTTCCGGCTGGCTAGGCTGCGCAACGTGCTGCGCTGTATGTTGCGGCTGTGCGGGAGGCATCGCTGGCTGGGCGCCGGGGTAGGCCGTGGGATTTACGGGCGCGGGCGGCAAAGATTCGTTTTCGGGAGGTGGAGGAAGACTCACGGTTTTTCCTTTCAAAATCACTCGATTTTACAGAAAAACCATACCACCTAGAGGCCCACGAGTATACGCTTTATGACCAAAATCGCAGGGAAGTTTTTACCCTACATTTACCTGGAATTATTACCGGGCTAGCTCACCCGTGGTGCGTGAAACTTTCCGAGAAGCGATTATGCAGGCGGCGTAGGGGGCGCGGCGCCCACCAGTTCACCCGGCCGAACAGAGCCATCACGGAAGGCACCAGCACCATGCGGACAATAGTGGCGTCAAAGGCGACCGCCAACGCCAAAATAAACCCGACCTGCTTCAACACAATCATGTGCCCGGTCACGAACGCGAGGAACACAAAGACCAGAATGGTCGCCGCGGAAGTCACAATCCGGGCCGAGCGCGTCAAGCCCTGAATGACCGACAGACGGGCCGACCCGGTCTCGTCCCACACCTCTTTCATCCGAGATAGCAGGAACAGCTCGTAGTCCATCGACAGCCCGAAGCCGAAGCACATCAGCATGACGACCACGTAAGATTCCAGCCCCGGCAGTTTTTGGGCACCCAACAGCTCCACCCCGAAACCATCCACAAATACCAGGGTAGAGATGCCCAGGGTCGCCATCAGCGACAACGTGTTTATCACCAGGGCTTGTAGCGGTATCACTATCGAGCCGGTCATGAGGAACAGCAGGATGATGGTGATAATGACCAGCACGCTGAGCACCCAGGGCAAGCCTTGGGCCAATGACGAGATGAAGTCGATTTGGTTCGCCGCCTGGCCGATGACATAACGCTCGAAATCATGGGGTTTATCCCGAATCTCCTTCACGATTCTCTCGGCTTGCGGGGAACCGATATCTTTCGTTTCCAGATCCACAATCGCCACGGAGTCTTTCGTGTCGCCCAGTTGGGAGGCTGCAAAAACTTGGGCGATTCCTTTGATATCGCTGAGGTTTGCTTCGGTCCAGGCGTCGAGTTCTTCGGGGGTGGTGTCCTCGGCAACGATACGCACCGGGGGCAGTCCGGTACGCGGCACTTGGACGGACAACTCTTCGTACAAAAGCCTTTGTTCGTTGTGGACTGGCAACATGTCGAACAGGGAGTTGCGCAGATTCAGGGTCGCCAATGGCAGACACGCCGCCACCAAAACCGTCGCCGAAACGATGAAAGACAGCCAGGGTTTGCGGGTTACCGCGATGGAAATCCGATAAAAGAATGTGTTTTCCGTTTCGGGGTCAACTTCCGGTGTGCCATCCGGATCTTTGCTTTGCGCTACCTGGTGCTTCACATGCGTCGGCTCGGCGTCGCCCATGAAACGACGCAAGAGCGGAATCTTGGTCAGGATGGAGGGCTTTTCCAGACGGGCAGAGGCCATAAACATGAGGGCAGACACCAAGGTCAACGCCGCAATCATCGCCAGCAGCACGGTGGAGGACCCCGCAATACCCAGGGACTTCAACAGTTCCGGCCGGAAGAAGATCATGCCGGAGGATGCAATCGCCACGGTCAGGGCACTAAAGAACGTGGTTCGCCCTGCTGTTGCCAGGGTAATTTCCAAAGCCCGTAGATAGCGCGGGTTCAACGCTTCCAACCGCTCGCGGGTCTTGGGTTTTCTCACCCCGGAGAAATCCGGTTTCCACTCGCTTTCTGGCAGGTCACGTAAGCGCACGAGTTCCTCGTGGTAGCGCGACACGATCAGCAAACCGTAGTCGATGGATAGCCCCAGCCCCAGCACTGAAATCACGTTGACAGCGAAAGACTGTTGCTCAAACAGATAAGTCATCCCCAGCATGATGGCCAAAGCGGTGGAAATCGCCACCAACGCCCCCGACAGCGGCAGCAAAGCGGCCAAAAATCCTCCGAACACGACCGCCATAATCAGGAAGGACAGCGGAATCCCGATTGATTCGGAACGCACCAGGTCGTTCTTTAGGGTTTGGATTCCCGCGTCATTTACCAGGTCCGCGTCCGTGACCCGCACCCGGAAATCGGATTGCACTGCATCTTTTGGCAGAGCCGATTTCAGCGTTGGCCCCAACTCGCCTAGGGCTTTCTCAACGTTCCTCACGTCCGGCTCAAACTGTTCCGGCGGGGTCTTTTGGGCTTTCCCGTTGACCCGCAAATCCATGGTGGCCACAATGACGAACCCCTGGCCGTTCTTCGCTACCAGTTCCCGCGCTTGGGGATCGAGCATGGCGTTATATTCCACGAAGGGATAGGACACCGTGTCTACGTGTGGCATCCCTTTCAGTTTCGTCTCAAACTGTTTCAGCTCGGTGTGCAGAGCTTTCGAGACGGGCCAGTCGGGTTCGGACAGCGCTTTGGCTTGGTCGCCCAGCGCTTGGGCTGCGTCGCCGAGCGCTTGAGCGCGGTTCGCCAAGTCTTTGGCAATGTCGCCCTTATCTTTCGCTTGATCGCCCAGTTCCTGAGCCCGGTCGCCTTTCGCTTTGGCTTGGTCGCCCAGTCGGCGGGCTTGCGCGGCCAGGCTCTGGGCTTGGTTTCCACTGGCAAGAGCCTGTTCCCCGGCTGCCTGCGCTTGGGCGCCGATTTCTTGGGCACGAGCGGCCTCGGTCTGAGCTTCGGTGCCCGCCGCCTGGGCTTCGGCCCCAAGTTGTTGGGCGGCGGCACCCTGTTCTTGGGCTTGGGCCCCGGCCTGCTGGGCTGCAGCCCCGAGTTGTTCAGCTTGGGCTTTCGCCGCCCCAGCTCCCGCCATATCTCCGCTGGCGGCGAGCTGCTGGGCTTTCGCCGCGGCCGCCTCGGCTTGCGCCTTCAACTCCTGGGCCTTCGCACCCGCCTCCCGCGCTTTCGCACCCGCCGCCTCGGCTTGCGCCTTCAACTCCTGGGCCTTCGCACCCGCC
>NZ_CFKZQR010000052.1:0-11742 GCF_985070215.1 Mobiluncus sp.
GCGGGAGTACCGGCGGGGATTTCGGCTCTGACCCTGGTGTTGCCCTACAACAATGTGAAAGCCGTACAGGAAGCGTTTGCCCGGCGCGGTTCCGAGATTGCCGCGGTCATCGTGGAGGGTGCCGCCGCGAATATGGGGGTCGTGGCACCCCGGGCCGGATTCCTGCCCGAAATTTCCCGGCTGTGCCGCGAGTACGGGGCGTTGATGATTCAAGACGAGGTGCTGACCGGGTTTCGGGTGTCGCCCTCGGGCTGGTGGGGGTTGTCCACCGGGCGGGAATATCTGGAAAGTCCGGAGGGCACCACGTCCGGTCCGGCGGGACTGTTCCCGGTAGGGGTCGCCGCCCAAAACGAGGGTGTGACTTTCGGCGAGTTTTGGACCCCGGACTTGTTGACCTTCGGCAAGGTCATCGGGGGAGGCATGCCCCTGGCAGCTATCGGGGGCCGCGCCGAACTGATGAATCAGCTCGCCCCCCTCGGTCCGGTCTATCAGGCCGGAACCTTGAGCGGCAATCCCCTGTCCTGCGCGGCCGGGTTGGCCACTTTACAATGTGCCGACAACAATGTGTATGGCAAGGTCGATGCGGTGGCCGACACGATTGCGGGCGCTCTGGACGCGGCGTTGAACCGGGAGGACGTCCCTCACTTCATCGGGCGAGCTGGTTCGCTGTTCTCCGTGTTCTTTTCCGAGACTCCCGTCATCGATTATGCCGGCGCGAAAGCCCAGGAAACCTGGCGATTCGCCCCGATGTTCTGGGAGTTTTACCGGCAAGGCGTCATGTTGCCACCTTCCGTGTTCGAAGCCTGGTTTGTGTCTGCAGCCCACTTTGGCGATGATGCGGCCATTAACCAGATTCTGGACGCGATTCCGGCCGCGGCGAAGGCTGCCGCCACCGCACAGGCGCCCCAGGCTTGAACGCAGGCGCAAACCATCCCTCACAACTAGTGAAAGCAGAACAAATGGTTACTGAATTTCCCACCGAACACGTTGATTTGGGGGCGCTGAGCCCGGCGATTGCCCTCGGTTCACTGGACGGACGATACCGCGGGGTCGTGTCCTCGCTGGTCGACTGGTTTTCCGAAGCGGCGGTCAATCGGGCGCGCCTGTTCGTTGAGATAGAGTGGCTCATTTGGCTCACGGACCAGGAAGTGCTGGACGGCGCGCCGGTGTTGAGCGCGGCAGAAAAAACGTATCTGCGCAGCCTGGTCAGGACTTTCGGGGCGGACGAAATCGCTACGCTGAGCCAAACCGAAGCGAAAACCAAGCATGACGTGAAAGCGGTGGAATACCTGTTGAAGTCCGCCCTTGAGGCCGCCCCGGAGGCGTTAGGTGGTACGGATGGCCAGGCACTGCCGAATCTGAAAGAAATGGTGCACATTTTCTGCACCTCCGAGGACATCAACAACCTGACCTACGCGATTTTGATAAAGCACGGGGTGGGACGCGTGTGGCTGCCCGCCGCCCGCGCCCTGCAAACCCAAATCACCGACCTGGCCCGGGAAAACGCTCAGGTGCCGATGCTCGCCCACACCCACGGACAGCCCGCCACCCCCACCACCTTGGGACACGAACTGGCCGTGTTTGCCTGGCGTATGAACCGTCAGCTGAAACGTGTCGAAACCCAGGAATACTTGGGCAAAATCAACGGCGCGACCGGCGATTTTGCGGCGCACACGGTGGCGGTGCCCAAAGCGGATTGGGCGGCGCTGTCCCGCGGATTCGTTGAGGACCGGCTCGGACTGACCTGGAATCCTTTGACCACCCAGATTGAGTCCCACGATTATCAAGCGGAACTTTATGCGACGGTCACGCACTTCAACCGCATCGCCCACAACCTCGCCACCGATATTTGGACCTATATTTCCCTGCGGTATTTTGCCCAAGATTTGGCGGCGCAAGGTTCGACCGGGTCCTCGACCATGCCGCATAAAATCAACCCGATTCGGTTCGAAAACGCCGAAGCGAACCTCGAGATTTCCTCCGGACTGTTCGAGGTGCTGGAACAGACCCTGGTCACGACCCGGATGCAGCGCGACCTCACCGATTCCACCACCCAGCGCAATATCGGCACCGCGTTTGGCCACTCCCTGCTGGCAATCGATAATCTGCAGCGCGGACTGGCCGGGTTGAAAGTTGACGCGGACGTGATGACAGCAGATTTGGACGACAACTGGGAGGTGCTTGGCGAAGCAGTTCAACAGACCATGCGTGTGGCGGGGATTGCCGGAGTTCCCGGCATGGATAATCCTTATGAGCGCTTAAAAGAGCTGACTCGCGGGCACAAGGTGGACGGGGCTCGGATGCGTCAGTTCATTGCCGACCTGGGGCTTCCCCCAGAGCAAACCGCACGTTTGCAGGCCCTGACCCCCGCGACCTACACCGGGATAGCCGCCCAGCTGGTCGACTACCTCGAATAAGCTGGGTTCAGCCCACTAAACAGGGCTGATTTTTTGTTACGCTGGGTGGGAATAATCCGGCGCAACCGGTGGTTGAAATGGACAGTGGCCCTACGAGCGGCCAATATCGCAAAACAGCAACGAAAGGAACCCCTAATGGCAACTCTCACCATGAACCTCGACGGACTGACTTGTGACATGTGCGTCAAGCACATCACCGCTGACCTCAGCGACTTATCGGGCGTAGAGCGGGTCGAAGTGGTGCGTGACGAGGGCCGCGGGGTCGCTACCGTGACTGGCGAAGGCCTGCCCTCCGACCAGGTCCTCACCGAAACTGTGCAGGACGCCGGCAACTATCGAGTTGTGTCCATCAACCGCTAGATTTTGTTTCCTTCGCTGTCTCCATTGGTGGTGTGAGGACGGCGCGAGGTCGGCCCGGTGGTTTGATGACACACAACGAAACGACAGCTAGTCCCTCCGCTGACCCGGCGGTGGATCCAGCGCTAGACCCGGCCGGGTTGCGCCGGCAAGACCTGGGGCGCCGCCTGGTGGTGGCCGTGATTTTTGGTCTACCGGTAATGGCGATCTCTATGCTGGAGGTCCTGCAATTTCCGGCTTGGCAGTGGGTTGTCGGTGTTTGCAGTCTGCCGGTGGTAGGGTGGGCCGCCGCACCATTTCACCGCGGGGCTCTGCGGGCGGCACGAGGGGGGTCCACCACGATGGACACCCTGGTCGCGTTGGGGGTGAGCGTGGCGACGCTGTACTCCTGGGGGGCGCTGATTTTTACTCCCGCCGGCCGCATTGGCATGACCATGAACATGAGCCTGAACCCGCTCGCGGCAGCGCACGAAACAGGCTCCGGTGGTGAAATCTTTTTCGAAACCGCCGTGATGATTACCGTATTTTTGCTGACCGGACGATATTTGGAGGCTCGAGCCAAGTCCTCGGCGACCTCGGCGCTACGCGCCTTGCTGTCCCTGGGGGCAAAACAGGCCGTGCGCGTCACCCGCCCCGGTGACCCTCGTGACCCGACCACGCCTTGGGACACTGAAACTATCGACGTCGCCGCGCTGCAGCCGGGGGACTACTTTTTAGTACCAGCCGGGGAAAAAATCGCCACCGACGGCATCGTGTTCGAAGGACACTCCACCGTTGACGAATCCATGCTGACCGGCGAGCCTATCCCGGTGGAAAAGTCCGTGGGCGATAGTGTGACCGGCGCCACCATCAACGTCCAAGGCATGCTGGTCGCCCAGGCCACCAAGGTCGGTGCGGAAACGAAACTGGCCCAAATCACCCGACTGGTGACCCGCGCTCAAGCCGAGAAAGCCCCGGTTTCTCGCCTGGCAGACCGGGTGTCGGCAGTGTTCGTCCCGGTGGTAATCGTCCTGGCTGTCCTGACTTGCGTGCTGTGGCTGGGACATGGACAACCGTTCCCTGCCGCTTTCACTGCTGGGGTATCAGTGCTGGTCATCGCCTGTCCGTGCGCGTTGGGGTTGGCAACCCCGATGGCTTTGCTGGTCGGGTCCACCCGAGCATCCCGGGCGGGCATCCTGCTGAAAGGCCCCCAGATTTTGGAGGAAACCCGGCGCATCAACACCCTGGTCATGGACAAAACCGGCACGCTGACCAGCGGGGAAATGCGCCTGGAGGACGTGACGGTGTCGGCTCCGAGGCCGGCGGAGTTGGTGTCGCTGGGGGATACCCAGGCTCTCGCGTTGGCAGCCAGCCTGGAGGCCGGTTCCCCCCACCCGATTGGAAAAGCCCTGGTCGCGGCCGCAAAAGCAAGAGACTGCGGGAGCGGACCCGGTGCCTTAACCGGGTTCGCCACGTTCATCGGGCGCGGCGCCGGAGGTTTCGTGGACGGCGTGGCCTATGCGATTGGGAAACCGGAGTGGCTCACGGCGATGGGCGCGGACATTCCCCCGGAACTGGCTGCGGCGATTGGGGCCGCCCAGTCACAAGGGCGGACTGTGGCGGTGTTGGCTACGGGTGCGGACTGGTCGTCACAAGTTTCCGTGGACGCCTCCCCGATGTTGTCAGGCGAGCCGGCCGGTAACGGGCAGCTGTCGGCGGAGCGGGCCAGCACGGAAATGACCCTGAAAATCACGGGGATGACCTGTGCGTCTTGCGTGGCCCGAGTGGAAAAGCGGCTCAATAAACTTGACGGGGTTTCGGCTTCGGTGAACCTCCCCTTAGAAATCGCCACCGTGACCCTCACCGCGGATGTCCCGACTGAAACCCTGATTGCGCAGGTCGAAAAGGCCGGGTACGGGGCCAGTCTGCTGGATAGTGCGGGAACCGCGGCCAAACCGAGCCGGCCCAGCGAAAACAATACCGCGGCGGTGGCGGGAGACCTGGTGCAGGCCCGAGCCCTCGCCGTGTTTACGTTCAGCGACCCGGTCAAACCCGAAGCCGCACAGACAGTAGCCAGCCTGAAAGCGGCCGGTATCGAAACCGTCCTGCTGACCGGGGATCAGAGCGAACCGGCACGCCTAGCAGCCGACCAGGCCGGAATCGAAACAGTCGTGGCGGGGGTCAGCCCGGAGGGCAAAGTCGGTGCAATCCGGGAACTGCAAGACGCCGGGAAAATCGTGGCAATGGTCGGAGACGGTGTCAATGATGCAGCCGCTCTGGCCGCCGCCGACCTGGGAATTGCCCTGGCCACCGGTACCGATGCGGCTATCGGTGCCGCGGACATCACCCTGGTGAACCCCAGTCTGGGGGCCATCACCCAGGCCATCAACGTGTCTCGAGCCACCCTGCGGAACATCAAACAGAACCTCGCCTGGGCTTTTGGTTACAACATTGTGGCCATCCCCCTGGCAGCCGCGGGGATGTTGAATCCGGGACTGGCGGGGGCTTTCATGGCGACCAGCTCGGTGCTGGTGGTGCTGAACTCCCTGCGCCTAAACCGCGTTCACCTGTAACTTCGCCGGTTTTTTAGACGTGGGGCATCGCGGCACAAACCCGGGCGGCACTCAATCCCTTGGGCGGATTGGCGCTGGGCATAAAGACGCTAGACTAAGGGAGGCCAGCGAAGGGACGGTAGAAGTGGCTTCTGGGGATGATGCTGACGCTTTGACGCCGGCGCGGCGCAAACGAGTGCTGTTGGTGTGCTCGATGACCGTCGTGTGTACCCAGCTGTATCTGAACGCAATGAACGTGACTCTACCGGCGATTCGGGCGGATTTGCACGCCAGCACCGGGGAGCTGCAGTGGTCGTTGAACATTTATGCCCTGGCTTTGGCGGCCATGCTGATGGTGACCGGAGCCTTGGGCGACCGTTTCGGACGCCGCCGCACCATGATTGTGGGCATGGCGACTTTCACGGCCGGTACCGTGCTGGCTGCCGCCGCGTGGGTGCCGCTGGTGCTGATAGTCGGCCGCGGCTTGCAAGGGTTGGGAGCCTGTATGCTGCCGGTTATCAGCCTCGCGGTCATCAACGAGGTGTTTCGCGACCCGGTGGAACGCGCGAAAGCTATCGGGTTTTGGAATGCGCTGCTCGGAGTCGGTTTAGCCGCCGGGCCGGTGTTGGCTGGAGCCTTGGTGACCTGGGTCGATTGGCGCGCCGTGTTCTGGGCGCCGCTCCCGCTGCTGGCGTTGACCTTGGTGGGCATCATTCGGGAAGTCCCCGAATCGCGTGATGAAACCGGGCGCCGCCTGGATATTCCCGGCCAAATTTTGACCGCGGTACTCATGGGTGCCCTGACTTATGACATCATCAGCTTCGGGGAAGACATTTTTGGTCTCCGCGAGTGGATTCTGGCGGGGATATTCGTGCTGGCCTCCCTCGGTTTCGTGTGGCGAGAAACCCACACGCCCTGGCCGATGTTGGATTTTCGTTACTTCAGTTCCGTTCCTTTCGTCGGGTCACTGTCCATCATGGAGTTCGTCTTTATTACCCACGGTGGCTTCATGTTCGTGTTTGCCCTCTACCTGCAGCTTGATCTGGGTTTCACCCCGTTGCAGGCCGGGTTGATGATGTTGCCCCTAGCACTTGCCAACACGGTTGCGGCCGTCGCGGCGGGACGCATTGTCGCCGCTGGAAACTACCGCGCGGCGTTCCTGGTAGCTGGCATCGGCACCCTGCTGTTGGGTGTTTGCCTGCTGCCCCTGAACAGCACCGGCCCGGTCGTGTTGCTGTTCGTGGCCACAACCCTGGCCGGGGTGGTGCTGGCATTTACGAATATGCCGGTGACGAATCGGGTGCTGGCGGCCATGCCGGAAAGCCAAGCCGGGGTTGCCTCCGCCACGACTTCCACCGCCCGCCAAATCGGCATGTCCTTGGGCATTGCGGGCTTCGGCGCGTTCATGAACCTGGGGGTGGCGCGCGGCCTGCCCATTCACGAGGCCGCCCACCCGGCATGGTACATCACCATCGCCCTAGGAGCGTCGGTTGCCGTCATCGCGGTGGTGGCCACGACCGGCTGGGCGCGCGGCACCGCCGCCCGAGTGCGCCAAAGCCTGAGCTGAGCGCGTTCCCGGCGAGGATTTCCCGAGCTGCCAGGATCACGCCCTTTGGCACGGCCGGCAGAACCGGAAATCTGCAAGTTCCGCAAGTTTCGTTGGCCTTGCCAGGAGTGCCGACCCTGCCGGAACACGCGTTCAACCCAGACCTCTAGCCCAGGAATTCCGGACCTGCCCGGGACGTCGACTGTGCCTCCGCTACCAGCCCGATTTTCAACGGCTTCGCCACCCGAACGGTCACCATCCACCCGGAAACCGTACAAGTCTCCAGGTGAGAACCATTCTTGGTGGCATATTCACCGGCGGTCACGCAACCGTCCCCACCGGTCAACACCGCGGTAGCCCCCGCGATGGCAGCCAAATCGCTAGCCTGGTGAGCGGCGGTGGCGCCCACCGCAGCCACCCCGACTTGAGCCAAACCCAAGGTCAAAGCCAACCCCAACAGAATCAGACCCAACGCCATGACCGTTCCTGAGCCACGCTCCTCACGCAGCTTCCCTCGGAGTAACCCCTGACCGGCTGTTTCACCACGAATCTTCACGAGGAATCACCGCCTGGGCTTTAGCGCTCATACCGAGCATTCCGAGCATCGCGGGCATTTTCTTGGTAGCGCTGCACTGCACGTCCTTGCCAGTGGTGCTCACGCTCACAGAACCAGCCGAGCCTCCGGCTCCCCCCAGCAGTCGATTGCCGGCTGCCACCGCTGCCGCGCTGTCCTCACCAATCGCCACCGACCGGCAAGCCGCCCGCGCCGCCGCGTTAACCTGAACGCCCGCCATTCCGGCTGCCCCGGTCAACGCCAACGCCACCACAATCATGATGACTGCGGGGAAGGTCAGCGCAAGCTCGGTCGTAACCATCCCGTTTTCCGAACTGAGGCGTCGCCCGTGAGCCAGCCAGCGGCGCACCAGGCGTCGGCTGAACTGCTGACGCCAACCTTTCCCGACATTCATCATCATGTTCAGACCTGCAGAGCCTGTTCGATGATGGACTGCAGCGCGTCTTTCAACTCGCCGCCTTTCATAATCATCAGCAGCAATCCCGCAAAAGCGGCCGCTGCCAGGGTACCGATGGCATATTCCGCGGTCGCCATGCCGTCCTCCTCGCCCTTCAGACGAGCCCAAAAGGACACTGCTTTCGCTTGCAATGCGCTAATCTTGTTCATTTTCTTTCTCCTTTATTGAAATTTGTCTCGCGGACCTTCCGCGCGACCACCAGCCGCCACCGTGACGAACTGGCACCCCCTTGTATGTTGACAAAGGGAAGTCTGTTTTCGGCCCTCATGAAATGAGGTCCTCAATCGTGGACACCACCACCGGCACAATCCCCAGCGCAAAAAACGCTGGCAACAGGCACACACCCAGCGGAATCATCAGCCGCACCCCCAGACGTTCCGCTGCGTCTAAAGCCCGGTGAATCTCGGCGGCCCGAGTTCGCGAAGCCCCGCGCACCAGTAGCGGCACCGGGGACGCGCCTTCTTCCCAAGCCGGCTGCAACACGCTGGCCAAATCAACCCACTTGGCATCTGCCTGAGCCCACGCCTCATCCCAGTCCGCCCCCAACAGCAGCATTCGCGCCACCACCGCCAAATCCGGTTCCTCACTGGCCACAGACACAGCCTGCAGAGTGGACGTCAAAGACACCCCGTTTTGCTGACAAGCCGCAATAATGTCCATCGCCAAAGTCGGATCGAGGCCTGGTGTCGTGATGCCCGTCGCCTTGCGAATCATGGCTGTTGACCACAGGTTTCCCGCCACCATCAAGGCCAGACCGACAACGAAAACCCAGGTATTGATACCGCCTCGAAAGGCCATATCGATGACATCCACCCCGATAAACTGAGCCATTCCCAGCGCCGCCAAAGGCAACACCCCCAGCAGGCGAGCGGTGGCTTTGGGACCGACCTGCGCGGTGTGACGTTTCGCAGCCGTCTCAAGTGTGGCGGCAATCCCGTCCGCAACCCGGTTCAAAATCTCCGCCAAAGGCGCTCCGACCTGGGTAGCTACCTGGGTAGCAATCAACATACCCCGCAAGGCTTGAGCGGCCGCTTCCGGGTGGCGCACCCGAGCCAGCTGGTTTGCTTGCACCGTCTGCCCCGCTCGCAAGTTATCGAAGCGTTCTCGCAGTCCCGGCCGCGGATGAGCCACAAAGGCTTGTATCGCGGCGAAATCCAGGCGCGCATCCAGACGGTGCAAGGTGGTGGACCAGGCGTTTTCGATACTGGCGCCCGCCTCCAAGCGGGTGGCGATTTCCGCACACAACAACCCCACGTCCAAATCCCTCAGACCCTGCTGTGCCGGGCGCCCGCTTCGCCGGGAGAACCTTGCACGCCAGTGCGGTGCCCCACCCGAATCTTTCGCGCCGCGAACACCCTCTGTCCCGGCGCGGGAGGGCAGGTTGCGCGGTTGCGTGTCACGCCCGCTGCGCGAACTGATTCCTGCTAACAGTCCCGCGCCCGCGAGCAGCACCACGGCCACCACCACGGTAACCAGCTGTGTCGAATCCATCAGCGCACCCCCTTGATGTCCGCAAAATCGTTTGCTAACTGGGCTGACGTCTGATTGCGCACGCCCACGGGATTCCATTCCAGGTGGGGAACTTGCCATTTCGGCGGCGAATTCGGGGCGGCAACCCGGTTGGTCTCTGGCAGTTCCGGGTCCGGGTGCACAAGTGTCGCGTCTGAAAGCACAAGGTCGGGATCCGGGTCTGTGTGTTCCGGTTTCGGGCTCACAAGGTCGGAGCCCAGCCTAGGTGCGTCCGTTCCGGTAGCGGGCGAACTGGCCGCAGGTGAAACAGTCGGTACCGGTTCCCGCGGCGGCTCGGGCAGCTCAAACCGCGCGGCAAAGTCCCGCCAGCCCTCCAACCGCTGCACCGCCCCGGTCTGAGGATCGAAATTCAACACCGCTTTTGCCGCCAAAGCCCCGTCAGAACCGCGGGCCAGACGAGCCAACTGCACTACCGCGCGACGCACCCGCCCGTCCTGATTACGAAACCGGCGCAGGTGCACGATGACATCGAAAGCCGGCAAGGATTGGGCACACAAAGCCTCGCGGCTCATGCCCGCCAAAGCTCCCAGAGCCTCCAAACGCGCCGGCACTTCCAGAGCCGAATTGGCGTGAACCGTCGCCCAACCGCCGCGGTGACCCGTATTCAACGCCGAGAGCATCTCCCGGACTTCGGCACCTCGGGCCTCACCCAAAATCAAACGATCCGGGCGCATCCGCATCGCGGCCTTCACTAAATCGGACAAAGACACGCCGCCAGCTCCCTGCACATTAGCCCCTCGCGCCTGCAAATGGACGACGTGCGGATGAGCCGGACGCAGCTCCGAAACCTCCTCGATGCAAATGAGACGCTCATCTGGGGCCGCCAAACCCAGCAAACACGCCAGCAAAGTCGTTTTCCCGGTGCCGGTAGCCCCGGTTATCAACCCGGAGGCCCGCACCTGCACCAATCGGCGCAGCGCTTCAGCTAGCCATGGGGAAACCATGCCGGAAGCCACCACCGCCTCCAAAGGCAGAGCCACCGGACTGGGTACACGCAACGAAATCACGGTCGAATCCCCTGACAGCGGTGGTAGCACGGCGTGCAGACGCACTCCTGAAGGCAGGGTCGCATCGACAATTGGGGTCGCGTCATCGAGTCGCTGTCCGGCCGCGGCCGCCATCCGCACCGCTGCCCGGCGCAGAGACAGCGCAGACCCCATGGAGAAATCCGGCACTTTTTCCAAACCCGCACCGGCATCTATCCAAGCCTCATCAGGGCTGTTGACCAGCAGATCCGTGACTCCGGGCCGGGTCAGCAGGGATCCGAGCGGCTCATCGACCCCCTCTAAGGATTGGCGCAGCCCGCGAGCGCCCTGCGCCAACTCGCCGGTCGTGGTGGCTGCCGGAGCTGTTTGTAAAACGGCCTGCGCCGGGTCTAAACCAGCAGCTACCAGGCGTCTCATCTCGGTAATGTTCATCGTCGTGTCCTCTGTTCCAAATGCAGCAAGCCTGCCGCGAAGTTTTCCGTAAGGTGCGCCACTTTTCGGGGTAGCGGGGTGGTGAGCCCGTCACGGCCGAAACTGTCCCAGATTCGCGTGGTGTAGGACCAGTCCGAAACTGCGATTTCCGGGTGAATTTCGCGCAGCGCCCGGCGGGCTTGACGCGGGGGCAAACCTCCGCCCGGAACCACGACGAGGTGTGCGGGGCAGGGCAGGTCCGGGGGTAGCGTTTCCCAAGCCAGCAGCGCCGCACGGGAATAATCCGCAACCCACACCACGGCATCCGTCCCCACTGTTCCGCGCGGCATCCCCGCCCCGGATAGCACCTGCGCGCCGGCGCCGGAACCCAAATCCAGTACTAGGCACGGGAAAATCCCCGCCAAATCGCGCAGCACACCGGCAACAGTTTCGGCACGGACTAGGGATCCCGAACCGCCCAGCAACGCCACGTTTTCCCACGTCGGCAGTCCCGCCGCGGCGCGAAACCCCGGAATTTGCCCCGTAACCTGCCAAGCGTTCCAATCCAAATCCGCCCCGCTGACCGGCGCCACCCAAGCGTCTAAAGGCAGGTAGGAGCCGCTGCAGTCCACCCAGCAAACCGGGGCAGTACCACTGCTCCCTTCGTCATCGCGCAGGGAGTCGCGACCGGTCGCGTATCCGCCCCCGCGCCCTCTGTTGTGGGTACACCTTCCTGCTCGCGGGTGTTCACGAGTGCGTTCGCTACAGGTTTCGCCCTCCGCCGCCACCGCGAGAGCATGCGCCAGCAACCCAGCAATGACTGTCGTATTGACTCCGGGCACCAGGCCGCGAACCGCCACGGTGAAAGCGCTACCGGACTGCTGGAGCATGAGGCCCAGCACTTCACGTTCATCGGCGGGGAAAACCAAAACA
>NZ_CFKZQR010000053.1:0-10727 GCF_985070215.1 Mobiluncus sp.
GCTACCCGGCTATTCTCCCCGGATAATCCCAGCTTAAAACCGTGCGGTACTGGAAATGGATATTCTGCGGGGGATTTTTCGGCATTTTTCTAAAAATTGGTGCCTCGAGACGGTTTGCCCCCCGCGGAACAGCAGGGCTGGAATCAAAAAACCAGCCGCGATACCCCAAATGTCCAAAATTACACCTGTGAAGTTTTGGCTGGTACCGCAGTAAAACCACTGGATTCCGGCTTTTTTGTAGGTTTTGCATCCTAGGGAATCCAGCGACATCGCAAAATCCCAGCTAACTTTAACGGACACCTGGTATTCCAGCTCGACCGCGCTGACTCCCGCGCCGACTAGAGCCACCCACTCCCGCGTCCACGCCCTTATTCGAGCCCCGACTTCCGCGCCGATTCTGGCCCAACCGCACTGATTTCAACGCCTATTCCAGCACCGATCCACCGCCGGCTCCATTGCCAACTCCACAGCAGACTTCAGCACTGACTCGAACCCCGCTCCTAGTTCCTCGGTCAGCACCACCCCAGTTGCAAACGGTATTGCAACCCTTCAGCACATTCACCTGCCAATCGCCGGGATGCCCTTAAGCCCTGGGTGAAACGCGGTGTCGGCGCCTGTGCAAAATAGTGCTCAGCCTCTGTTTGGTACGGCTCCCATTCGTGCCAAATCTGGTGGTAACTCAGCCTGGTAGTCAGATATCCGGCAGCGGTGTTCGACAAATCCCGCTCGCGGTCAATCTCAAAAGCGTTGGGTCTGTCATGAAACTCCCTCCCGTCGCATTCCACTATCCACGAGTTGCCGACCAGCAAGTCTACCCATCCGGGCGCAGTCCGGTTCTGGGTATGCACGCTGACCCCGCGGCGCTGGAAAAATAATCTGACGCGAGTTTCGCTGCCAGACTGCGCCCCGCGGTCGAGGAACCGGTAGGTCGTCATTTTGTCCTTTTGCACTCCCGATGCCAGGCGTTTTGCCTGGTCGTAGCCAATATGTCCCAGTTGTAGCGCCGATTCCAGCACAATCAGTCCCGTTTCGGCATCGTGATAGCGCATGGCTTGGTACAGGCAGTCCTCCAAGTCAAACACAGGGGAGTGCGGGTGGGCAGCGCAGCGGTGGAATTCGGTGAATTCCGCAGCGGGCACGGCGACTTTGTTTGACAAAACTACGTGTGTTTTGGCTTGGTAGGGAACCCAAAGACCATACTTTGCGCACCCGGACAGGCACCCCAGCCTGCCCCCGAGTTTCAGGGCACGGACGACATCCGGGTCTGCATCCGCCCCGGTATACCAGCCGCGCATAATCCGCTGCAGTTTTCCGGCCTTAACCAAAGCCTTAATTTGTCGCTTCGTGTACCCCGTGAGCAGCTGTTTTGCTGTGTAAACCCCATAGTTTTTCGTTTTCATAACCCCACCTTGCGGCGCGGCTGGGAACGAAATCAACGCCGATTCAGATTACCGGTGGAAACCCCTGTTTTCCACAACCCTGTGCCTAAAAGGGGAGAATAGCCGGGTAGCTGCCAATAATGGCAGCTACAGCCCATATCCCACCCTATAAATCTAATTAAAAATCTATCCTGGCAAAATATTTGGCAAATCCCACCTCGTTTTCCTGTCCTTCCCTAAATCCCCAGGCCGATGCCGCCCGTCCCGCGGGTCACCGGCTTGGAAACCTCGTTTCCCGCGCGGTAGCTTGGAAAAGTGAGGCGGAAACAAAAGATTGCACTGGCATTCATACTTGCGACCCCCATTTTTGGGGTCACCACGGCCGAGGCACTCACCGGGGATTTCAACGGAGTCGGCAGCATTATCACCGGGATTCTCACGTCGACGAGTTCCCCCAGCACCGGTACCGACTCGAGCGCAACAGGCTCCGATTCTTCCAGCCAAACCAGCTCCACCAGTTCTCACAGTTCATCGTATTCTTACGGTTCTGACTCTTACGCTTATTCCTCCCCGAAGCCCACCTACAACATTGTCGACATGGAAACGGAGTTTGACCCGAAGTACAACACCTTGACGGTGACGGATCCGAAAACAAAAAAGGTCGTGGATACGATTTACTTACAGGATCTGAGCTTTATGAGAAATGCCACCGCGGCCATTGACCAAGAAACCCTGACCGAATCAATCCAGGAAAAAATCGAGCCTCCCACACCGGCGATGGAGCCGCCTTCGGCCAACGTGGCTGTGGGCAAGGATGTCTACGCCCATGTCGAGGTCGACCCCCAACAGTTCCAGGAAAACGTGGCGGACCAGGATGTCAATATCTCAGTTGAACCCGCGAGCTTCGAGTGGGATTGGGGCGACGGCGAAACCACGGATTCCGGCGCGGATGCGGGAGCGCCCTGGCCGGACGGCACGGTCACCCACAAATATCAACATGTCGGCCGCTATGCGATTACCTGCCGGATTCACTGGCGGGGCACCTGGGCTATTGGGAAAGGCGCGCCTCAGGAAATTCCCGGCGACATCGTCACCGAAAGTACCTCCCCCGAGTTCTTTGTGAAATACCTGGTTTCCTACCTTTCCTAAATGCCAATTCGCGTCAACCCTTGCATTCCGAACAGTTCCGGGGCCACGGGCAAAAAACCTCTGACCCCGAGTCGCCTCGCGGGTAAAGAGATGTTACTAAAATCGGGGTAGGATTCGAATCACTGGGCCACGGCCACGCAATCCCAAAATCACCCCATCGGAGAGGAATCTGTAATGGTAGACCAGCCGAAGTATCCCGGCAAAGTGGAAGTTATCAACGGCAATGGTGCGGTTGCCCGCGTGATGAACATGGTGTGCGGGGGTGTCATCGGCTATCCCATCACGCCTTCGACGGAAATCTCGGAGACCTTCGAAGCCGCGGTGGCGGCGGGTCAAAAGAACGTGTGGGGCCAGCACCCCTTCTTCTTTGAGCCCGAAGGTGAGCACTCCGCCCAGTCCGGGGCGATGGGCGCGGCACTGACCGGCGGCAAGTTCGTCTCGAACGCCTCCAGTTCGCAAGGTATCCTCTATGGCTTGGAGTCACATTATGTCACTGTCGGCAAGCGTATCGGCGGTTTCGTGTTGCAGGTTGCGGCGCGCGTGGTGTCCCGTCACTCGCTGAACGTGATGGGTGGCCACGACGATGTATATGCCCTGCTCCCGGCCGGTTACACGGTCCTGTTTGGGGCAAACCCGGAGGAAGCGGCGAACCTGGCGCTGATTTCTTACCGCGCCTCATCCCTGTCCTTGATTCCGGTGGCGAACTGCATGGATGGTTTCGCGACTTCCCACATGATGAGCGAAGCGCGCCTGCCGGAAGCCGACCTGGTTAAGGAATACTTGGGCGACCCTAAGGGTTACATTCCCTGTCCCACCGCCGCTCAAGAAATTTTGTTTGGTGCCAAAGGCCGGGTTTTCCAGTTTGGTCAGTTCTTGGAGAGCAAAAGGTCGGTGCTGGCGCCCGCCTCCCTCGAGGCGCTGCGGTCGTTCCTGAACTGCGCTGATAATGCCGACGCTATCGAAAATGACTGCTGCGGGGAGCTGTTTGACCGGGAGATTGCGGGGCATCTGCCCGAAGCGGAAGTCGCCAAGTGGCGCCGTCAGTGGGTCAACGCTCCGGCGCGAGGCACCCGCAAACTTATCCCGTCCCTGGTGGATGTGGACAATCCGGGCTTGACCGGGCCGGTGCAAAACCAGCCCGATTTCCAAGCCGGGGTGGCCGACCACCGCACCCACTTTGTGGCGGATGTGCCGCGCCTGGTGCGTCAGGCGATGGACGAATATAACGCCCTGACCGGCAGCGATTACGCCCCGGTAAAGACGTTTAACTGCGAGGACGCCGACTTCATCATGGTCGGTGTCGGCTCGATTTGTGAGGACGTGCGCGCCGTGCTGCCGTACTTGCGTCAGCGGGGTCTCAAGGTCGGTCTGGTCCAGATTGTCATGTTGCAGCCGTTCCCGGAGGCCGAGTTGGTGGCGGCTCTCAAGGGCGCGAAAGCCGTGACGGTGCTGGAGCGTTCCGACCAGGCGGCCTTGACCAAGTTCGTCAACGGCGCCCTGGTGAAAGCCGGGCAAAATGCGGCGGCGGTGCAGCGTGACCTGCCGGCGCGCTACCCGGATATTGCGGCGGTAGAGACTGGGGAAATGCCCCAGCTGTCCACCGGATTCTTTGGCTTGGGTGGTCATGATGTCCAGCCGCGTCACCTCATCGCCACGTTCAAAGCGATGCAGGCCGGCGACCTGGCTCCCGAGTTCTATATTGGCTCGACGTTCTTTGCTGATGACGCGACCGGGGAACAAAAGGCGATGCAGGACCGGCTGCGCGAGGCCTACCCGGAAACCGCCAAAATGGCCCTTCACCTGGAAGAAAACCCGAAAGACCTGCTGCCCAAGGAAGCGATGCGGATTCGGTTCCACTCTGTCGGGGGCTACGGCACGATTGCGACCGGGAAACTGCTGGCCGACATTTTGGCTGAAATGCTGCACTTGCACAGCAAAGCCGCCCCGAAGTACGGTTCGGAAAAATCGGGGGCGGCCACGAACTACTACATCACGTTGAGCCCGGAAACCATCAGGATTACGAACGCTGAGCTGGAGGACGTAGAGATTGTGGTCAGCCCGGATCACATGGTGTTTGCCCACACGAACCCGCTGAAGGGCTTGGCCGAGGGCGGGACGTTTATCTTGCAGTCTGACAAAACTCCCGCCGAGCTGTGGGCGAGCCTGCCGCGCCGGGCGAAACAAATCATTCGGGATCGGCACATTAACCTGTTTATCCTCGATGCGTTCGGGGTCGCGCTGAAGCACGCCCCCAATCCGGGCTTGCAAACCCGCATGATGGGCGTGGCTTTCATCGGGGCTATCGCCACCAAGGTCGACCGGATTGCTTCCGGGGCCAGCGAAGCGGATATGTTGGCCAAGATTCGCGAACAAATCGAGCACAAGTTCGGGGCGAAAGGCCCGGCGATTGTGGAAGCGAATATGGCGGTGGTCAAGGACGGGGCGGCCGCCACGCAAAAGGTCGAGTGGGAACAGCTCGACGCCGACCCGGGCGCGTCTGGTGGTGCGTCGGGTGGAGTGGCCGCGGCTCAGGGCAGCGAATCCTCCCAGTCCCGCCCGGTTTTGGACGCATCCCTATCAGCCACGATGTGCCAGCGCGGCTCTACCGGTTGCGCGCTTACTGCTGGGCTGTTTGATCGGGATTATTTCCGGCGGGTCGTGGCGGAACCCTTTGCTCAGGGCACCATTAGCGAAGCCCCGGTTTACCCCGGCACTGGCTACTTCCTGCCCCCGGCGTCCTCAGCGGAAAAGGATAAGGGTCTGTTCCGCCGGACCATTCCGGTGTTCGACGCGAGCCTGTGTACCGGCTGTATGGAATGCACCTTGGCCTGCCCGGATGGGGCGATTCCAAACACGGTGTTTGGCATCGACACCTTGCTGCAGACGGCGATAGATCAGTCGGGCGAGGCCGGTGCCTCCCTAAAGTCGCAGGTGGATGCCATTGCCGGGGCGATGCGCCAGGCACTGCTTGACACGAAGGCGCGTCCGGAAATCGCCGATGTCTTTACCGCGGCTGCGACCTCGCAAAACGCCGACCCCGCGGCGGTGGCGGCGGTGGCCGACACCTTGCGGACTTTCCCGGTGGCGCGCACCCGACCGTTCTTTGACTCCACCGAAAAACGCCAACCCGGCGCGGGAGTGCTGTTCAGCGCGACGGTTGACCCGTGGAAGTGTACCGGCTGTTTGGAATGCGTGGCGGTGTGCGGCCCGAACGCCCTGATTGGCACCGACCAGGACGACGAGGTACTGGCCACGACCCAGCAGCGGTTTGCGTTCTTGACGAAACTGCCGAATTCTCCCGCTGAATTCAGCGACCCGAACGGCGGGCCCAGCCTGGATATGAAACGGATTTTCCTGAACCGCGACAACTATTACGCGACCATCGGCGGGCACGGGGCGTGCCGCGGGTGTGGCGAAGTCACGGCCGTGCGCCAAACTATGGCTTTGGCCAACGACATCAATAACGGCCGTGTTTCGCGTCACCGCCAGGAACTCGAGGAGTTAGTGGCGGCCCTGGAGGAAAAGCGCCAAACCGTGACCGATGCTGAGCTTAGCGCCCTGATTGACCAGGTGCGCGAGCGTTTGGAGCAGCGTCTGTACCGTTACGAAGGGCCGGCAGGAGGGCGGGGCCCGGCGGCCGCGGTGGTCGCGAACTCGACCGGGTGTTCCTCGGTTTATGCCTCGACCGCGCCGTTTAACCCCTACCAGCAGCCGTGGGTCAACGGGCTTTTCCAAGACGCGCAGCCCTTGGCAAAAGGCATTTACGAGGGTCTGGCGGCCGATTTGTCGATGGACGTTTTGGCGCTGCGGCAAGCCCGGGCCATCCTCGCTGGTGCGACCGGTGCGGCCATTCCATCCGATGCTCCGGAATGGAAACAGTTCACGGACGAGGAACTCGCGTTGATGCCCGCGGTCATGTCCATCGGCGGCGACGGCGCGTCCTATGACATTGGCTTCGGGGCGATGAGCCGTATCCTGGCGTCCGGCACCCCGATTAAGATGCTGGTGTTGAACACGGGAGCCTACTCCAACACGGGCGGCCAGGCCTCCACGGCCTCCCTGGAAGGCCAGGACGCTGACCTGTCCCGCTACGGCAAATACTTGAAAGGCAAGTCTGAGCAGCGCAAAGAGCTGGGCCTGTTGGCGGCCATGCACCCCAACGTCCTGGTGGTGTCCACCTCCACGGCTTACCAGGGACACTTCCTTAAGAACGTGTCGCGCGCCCTAGCCCAGGTCGACTACCCGGCGCTGATAGACGTGTACACGCCCTGCCAGCCCGAACACGGTATCGGGGACGACATGGCTAGTGAACACAGCCGCTTGGCGGTGAAATCGCGTATCAGCCCGCTGTTTGTCCACGAACCGGCCCACGCCGAGTTCAGCGACCGCTTCATCATTGACGGCAACCCGGATGTGAAAAAGCTGTGGTCACGCTACAAACTCAGCTACCATGACGCGGACGGCAAAGCCCAGCTGATGGACCTGCCCTACACGCCAGCGGACTTCGCCTACTCTGAGCTGCGGTTTAAGAAACACTTCCAGCCGCTGCCGGATAACGCCGAAAACCCGACGACCGTAGCGGAATATGTAGAGATGGACCCGGCCACTCGTGAAACCGCTACTCCATTTATCTATACGACCGGCGCGGACGGAAGCTTGGCAAAAATCCAAGTGTCGCCCTCCATCGTGAAACTGACCGAGCAATGCCGCGAACACTGGACTTTCCTGCAATACCTGGCCGGACAAGACCTAGCCGAGGCCCGCAAGGCGCACGCCGACCTGGAAAAGGAGCTGACCGAAGCTCGTGACGCCGCCGCGAAGTCGCAGGAAGAAACCATTGAACTCATCGCAAAAGCGATGGCAGAAGTCGCCGCGACCGGCACCACCACGACGCCGCTACCGTTCTTGGGCGGATTCGGCGGGGGAGCCAGCACGGCTGGGGGCGCCTCCGGAGCAGCCGCGTCCGACGCCGCCCCGGCAGACTCGGGAGCGCCCTTTCGCTACGAGCTTGCGAAAATAGCCCAGTGCACGGACTGCAAGACCTGCTACCAGGAGATTCCCGAATACTTCGAGGCGTCCACGGAAATCATTGACGGCAAGCCCACCCCGGTGGCGCGGCTCATTCCCGGCTCGCTGGAAAGCGTGGAGGTGACCGACGAACTGCGCGCCCGGGTCGCGAAAGTTGTCGCGAACTGTGACGCGGAAATCATCTTGTGACCGGGGAGGGGGAAAACGATGCTTGACACGACGAACACGGTCCAGCTAAACATTTTGGAACGCCGGTTTAACGCCGACCCGAAACTGTTTCAATCCATGTTTGTGGCCGAGGGCCTGGCCCAGCTGCACGCGGCTTTTGACGCCGGGGAACTGCCCGAGGCTATGACCTTGAAAATTTGGGAGCTGCTGGAACGCGAGGACACGGTGGGGCGCATCATGATGCGTTTCCTGTGGAACCTGCCGCTGGGCAAGAAACGCGTGTTTATCCGCGCGATTGACACCTGGCTGTCCGAACGCTACCCGATGTTTGCGGGGGTGAGCGAAAACTGGCCCGCCGCTAACCATGTCGCCCCCTACGTGCGGCCGGCCTCCCAGCGGGTACACGACTTTGACCTGGTCACGCAAGGGTATTTGGGGTATCTGACCCAGGGCTATTCCCAGCGGGAAGTCGACCTATTCGTGTGGCTCGAATCGATGCGGGACAAGCATTGCGCGGATCGGCCCTGCGAGTTGGGCGAATTCCTGCGGGGTCGCAAAGTCGGGGGCTGCCCGGTCCAGATTCATGTCCCGGACGTCATGCAGGCCATCGCGGAGGGCGATTTTGACCGGGCGCTGCGCATCGTGGAGGAGTCGAACCCGCTGCCGAACGTGACCGGGCGGGTTTGTCCCCAGGAGCTGCAGTGTCAAGGGGTGTGCGTGCACAAGGCGCGGCCCATCGAGATTGGTCAGTTGGAGTGGTTCTTGCCTCAGCGGGAAAAAATCGTGCACGGCAACGAGGCGATTCTCAAGCGTTTCGAGGGACGTCCCGACCCGTGGCAGACCGCCGAAAAGCCCCCGATTGCTATCGTCGGTTCGGGTCCTTCCGGGCTAATCAACGCGTTCTTGCTGGCGAACCAGGGTTTTCCGGTCACCGTGTTCGAGGCGTTCCACACCCTGGGCGGGGTGTTGAAGTACGGGATTCCCGAGTTCCGCCTGCCCAATGAGCTGGTCGATGACGTGGTGGACAAGATTCGTCTGCTGGGTGGGCGTTTCGTGACGAACTTTGTGGTGGGCAAGACCGCGACCTTAGATGACTTGAAAGCGGCCGGTTTTTGGCGCATTTTCGTCGGTACCGGCGCCGGTTTGCCGAAGTTCATGAACGTGCCCGGCGAGCACCTCAACGGGGTCATGAGCGCCAACGAGTTCCTGACTCGCGTAAACCTGATGCACGCGAACCTGCCCGACTATGACACGCCCCTACCCGAAGTCGCCGGGAAAGAAATCCTGGTGATTGGCGGAGGAAACACGGCGATGGACGCGGCACGCACCGCCCGGCGCTTGGGCGGTCACGTCACTATCGTGTACCGGCGCACCAAGGCCGAGATGCCGGCCCGTGTGGAAGAACTGCATCACGCTTTGGAAGAGGGCATTGTCGTGGCTGAGCTGCGCGCGCCTACCGAGTTTCACGAGGACGAAAATCACCATGTCGCGGGAGCCAGCGTGGGGGTGATGGAGCTGGGGGAGCCTGACGAGTCCGGGCGGCGCCGGCCCCAACCGACCGGGGAAGTCCTGGAAATGGACGCTGACCTGGTGATTATGGCGCTCGGTAACAGTTCCAACCCGATTATTCGTGATTCACAGCCTGACCTGGCGGTGCAGCAGTGGGGCGCTATTAAGGTCGGGAAAGAGGCTACCGGTGAGGCTGGCGGCGCTGATGGGGCTGATAGTGCGGCAGAAACCCCCTCGCAAGCCACCAACCTAGAGGGAATCTACTCCGGCGGAGACGCTTCTCGCGGCGGCTCGACCGCGATTAAGGCAGCCGGAGACGGCCAAGCGGCCGCCCGCCAGATGGGGGACCTAGCCGTACGCCTAGCACCGGAGGAAGTCCGCCAGCGGGTACAACGCGCTTTGGAATACACGCAAAGCGCCGCCTCGGCCTACCGAATCTTGGAAAAACGCCAACTGTCGGAACGGACTTGGGAAATGAAACTGCACGCCCCGGCAGTCGCCCGCGCGGTGCAGCCCGGCCAGTTTGCCCGGTTCATGACCCACGAAAAAGGTGAGCTCATTCCCCTGACCGTGGCCGATTTTGACCGGGAACAGGGCTGGATTTCCATCGTGGTGCAAGCGGTGGGCAAATCGACCCAGATTATGTGTGCGATGGAAGTTGGCCAGGCGTTTTACGGGATTGCCGGGCCGCTGGGCTTGGCGTCAAAGATGGAACATTTCGACCCGGCCACCCAAAGCGTGTGCTTCGTGGCTGGTGGGGTCGGGTTGGCGCCCGCCTATCCGATTGTGCGTAAACACTTGGAGCTGGGCAATCACGTGACCCTGGTGCTGGGGGCGCGTAATCGCGACCTGCTGTTCTGGACTGACCCGGACGGGGATCCAGCCGGGGATAGCCCGGAGCGTGTCGAAGTGCTGCGCCGCCAGTACCCGGATTTGCTGGATGTGGTTTTGACCTCGGACGATGGGTCGTTTGGTCGTCAGGGCGTGGTGACGTTGCCGCTGGAAGAGATGCTGCGGGACGGCCGCGGTGATGGGCGCCAGATTGCGGAAATCACCACTATCGGTCCGCCCATCATGATGAAGTTCGTTTGCCTGTTGACCGCGAAGTACGGTGTGCCGACAGTGGCGTCGCTGAACTCGATTATGGTTGATGCGACCGGGATGTGCGGAGCCTGCATGGTGCCTTTTGTTGACCCGGAAACCGGCAAGCTGGTGCGCAAACACGCCTGTATTGACGGCCCTGAGCTGGACGGACACGCCATCGATTGGGATAAATTCCTGCCCCGATTCAATCAGTTCAAGACCCAAGAAAAGGCCGCCCTCAAGTAGTTTATTTCCCGCGCGTATTTGTTGCGGGGTGGTCGCTCGGGGGCGCTCGCGAGAGGCGAAAGGGGGGGGGGGCGCCCCCCCGCTCGCCCTGGGGTTCTCCGCTGCCGCACCCACCCCACCCCCGCCCCCCCCCCCCCCCCCCCCCCCACCCCCCCCCCCCCCCCC
>NZ_CFKZQR010000054.1:0-10665 GCF_985070215.1 Mobiluncus sp.
AGAGGCGTTCGACGACGTAGTCGACGCATGCCAGCAGCGCTGTCGTGTCGGCGGGGTCAGTCGAGGGGAAGGGTCCGATGCGCAACTGGTTGCTTCCTACCGCGCGGGAAGGGCTGACATCCACGATGCCGTTGGCGCGCAAAATCTGGAGCAGAGCCGCGGTGTCAACAGAGTCATCAAACTCTACGGTAGAAACGACCGGGGAGCGCTTTGCGGGGTCTGAGACAAAGGGAGAAGCGAACGGCTTCGATTCGGCCCACGTATAGATTGCATCCGAGCTGGCGCGAACCCGCTGTTGCGCCGCCTGAAGCCCGCCGAGGCTATCCAACCACTGCAGTTGGGAGTGCAGCAGTTCCAACGTGGCGATGGCCGGCGTATTCAAAGTCTGGTTCTTTACGGAATTTGCCACCGCAGTTTTCAAGTTCAAGATGGAGGGAATCCAGCGATCCGCGGAGGGCTTGTCGGCAATCTCAGCGGCACGATCTACTGCTTGGGGCGAGAGGAAAGCGAACCATAGTCCGCCATCTGACCCCAGAGCCTTTTGCAAGGAAAAATAGTAAGCATCAGCCTGGGTTAAATCGACCGGTACAGAACCGGCGATGGAAGTCGCGTCAATCAACACCAGCTGATCCGTGTGACCCAAGCGTTTCACCGGCGCAATTGCCCCGGTAGAAGTTTCCTGCTGCGGCCAAGCGTAAACATCGGCCTGTTCACTAAGCTGCGGGAGGGTCGAGTCGCCCAACTCGGCCTTGGTAATCAATGATTCCTCAAGGAAGGGCGCCCCCGAAGTCTCTTTGGCAAACTTTTCACCGAAAGAACCAAAGACGGCATGGGCGGCAAGGTTGCGAACCAAAGACGCGGTGGCGGCAGCCCAAAAGGTGGTGGCTCCGCCGTTGCCGAGAGCCACCGTGTAATCAGCGGGAACCTCAAAAAGGGTACGCATCCGAGAGATACAGTCGGCCACCAAATCCTTTACCGGGGGTTGACGGTGGGAAGTACCCATGAGAGTTGAACGACCCAAACAATCCAACTGTTCACGACGAATCAGGGTGGGACCGCAGCCAAAACGGCCGTCTTTCGGCAAAAGTTCGGCGGGAATCTTTAGGTTCGCATATTCACTCACGTTTCGATTATGCCACCACCCGCATCAGGCCGAACAATCCGCGAGTGTCAGCCCCAAGCCTCTTATGAAGAATAGAGGGAAGGGGACCGGGAAAACTGACTGGAGGAACGAACCTGACCGGAGAGGTGCCCGCTAGTTAAGAATTTTGATAAGTTAGAGTTGTTCTTGGCGGTGTAAAACCTGATTGTTGCTGAGAAGTCACGATGCAGAAAGAGCCACGCGAATGAGTGAACTGGTCGATACCACGGAAATGTATCTCAAGGTCATCTACGAGATGATGGAAGACGGAGTGGCTCCGTTGCGGGCCCGAATCGTGGAGAGATTAGGCCATTCAGGGCCAACGGTCAGCCAGACCATCTCTCGCATGGAGCGCGACGGACTGCTGAGTTTGGAAGACGACCGGAAAATTACGTTGACAGAACAGGGACTGCGCGAGGCTACCGAAGTCGTTCGCAAACATCGGCTGGCGGAACGGCTCTTAACCGATGTTATTGGTCTGCCCTGGGACGAAGCTCACGATGAAGCCTGCCGTTGGGAACATGTCATGAGCGCAAAAGTTGAGTCCTTGCTGTTGGCACTGCTGCAAATGCCCGACCAAGATCCCTACGGTAATCCGATACCCCGACGGGTTAAGAACTATAAGAACTTCGACCCTGCCGTTGAAGGAGCTACCCTGGATTCTTACTGGCGCCGTCACCCTGACGGAGGAACTGTCCAGATTGGAAGAATCGGAGAGCCAGTTCAGGCCTGTGAGGGGGTTCTTAAGAAATTAAGTGAAGCCAAATTGTTACCTGGCTCTAAGGTTACACTCAGGTTTGACGACGATGCCGAGATTGCCGCACTTTTCATTGATAAAACAGGGAAGTCCAGCGAAAATGACCTGCCGGCGGTAGCAATTCCCCGCGACCTTTTTAAGCATTTTTTCATAAAGCTATAGGCAAAAATTGTCCAAGTCTTGTCAAAATCACGGGGAATTGTTATCCAAATGTGACATTTGAATTTCTTTGGTGTAGTGTTAGGAACACGTTCTTAGGACGGGTTGAACCGTCCGGAACCTGAACTTGAAATCAGGCCTTCAAGGAAAGGGACAAGGTTGGCTAACACCACTTCACGGGCTCGGCATCGCGCCGCAACAAAGCCCGTTACACCTTTAGATTCTTTGAAAAATATCGATGGAAAGAAAGGGTTTGTAGCCGCGGCCTCCGCCGGTTTGGCGTTGGGCACCGTTTGGGCCGGCTCGGCCATCGCTGCTCCAGAAGGCGCAGATACCCCTTCCCAGGCTAAAGTACCGGTTTCTGCCCAGGTGGGCGATGCTGTCGCGCAGGCACACCTCGCCGTTGCAGCCAACCCGGTGGTAACCGCCCCGGAGAACGTGGCGTGGACTGAAGGTCAAGTCGAGGTACCGGCTCAGCAACAGCAAGCGCAGACTCAAGCTCAGCGTGCTAATAACAATCACGGCACCGCTAATCGCAGTGTCGGTCGCGCCGCAGTTTCGGCCGCTCCCATTTCTATCCCGGCCAATATCGCCGGCGGTTCCATCGCGGACATTGCTCTGCGTTACCAGGGCGTGCCCTACGTTTATGGCGGAACCTCTCCCAATGGTTTTGATTGCTCCGGTTTCGTCGGATACGTCTACAACCAGGCCGGGATTGCCCTGCCCCGCACTTCGTGGGGTCAAGGCGCCTCCGGTAAGCATGTTTCCGCTGGGGAAGCCCAAGCGGGCGACATCGTCTACTATGGCGGCCACGTTGGCGTGTACCTCGGCGAAGGCAAGATGGTGCACTCCCCGCGCCCTGGCGAATCCGTGAGGGTGCAGCAGGTTTACGGTAACCCTGAATACGTGCGCATCGGCCAGTAACTTTATAACTTAGTCGAGTGGAGTCGGTATTCCGGCTCCACTCTCACTTTTTATCGCAGTCGATCTTGTGTCAGTCAGGTTTAAAATCACGCTGAAAACACAGTAGACTTGGTAACGTTGCCCTCGTAGCTCAGTGGATAGAGCAACCGCCTCCTAAGCGGTAGGTCGGCCGTTCGAATCGGCTCGGGGGCGCTTTCGTTTATTCTTGGCTGGGCAAGGTCGGCATCCCCAGCAGCGCTGGCTCGTCCGGGCCGGGACAGCACGCTGCGGCGGATTCAGCCGTTGATAATTCGGGCAGATCCGTCTCCAACTTGCTGAAGTCCAAATCGCGCCCCTCATTAATCTTTGCGGTCGAAATCATGAGCTTAATCCGATTCAGCTGGTTTACGGCCGAAGCACCGGGGTCATAGTCGATTCCGACAATATTTGCCTGGGGATAACGGTTACGTAGAGGCCGGAACATACCTTTGCCAACAATGTGGTTAGGCAGGCAGGCGAAGGGCTGCACGCAAATGATATTCGGGCAGCCATCTTCAATCATGTCCACCATTTCAGAAACCAAATACCAGCCTTCACCAGCTTGGTTACCCATGGACGCAATATCTTTGGAACGCTCATACATATCCATGATGTTGCGACCGGGCAGGAATTTGCCGTTGGTGGCGGACATCGCTTTGTTCACCGTTGCGGTATATTGGCGCAAAACCCACAGTGCCAGCGGTTTCGTAAACCGGGATTTCGGATTCATCCCCAGGTTTTCCCAGTCCCATTTCCCGTCCGCCAGCGAGTACTCAAAGAACTGCAGTAGGCCAGGAAGGACCGCTTCACAGCCTTCATCCTCGATGGTTTGTACCGCGTGATTGTTGGCGTAGGGGTGGAACTTGACCAGAATCTCTCCGACAATCCCGACCCGCGGTTTGCGAGGGATATTCCGCAGCGGGAGGGCATCGAACTCGCGTACGCATATCTTGGTGAGCTTGGAGTAGCTGACGCGCCCGAAGCCGCCGACCCGTTTCCCGCCCGATGCAAACCATTCGCGCCACAACTCGTTCCAGCGCTCATAGAGAGCCATCGCGGAACCGGGGGCCGCCTCGTAAGGCCGTACCCGCAGCAGCATCTTTTGAATGGCATCGCCGATGACCAAGGCTTGAATAATTCGATGATAAATCGGAATCGTAAACGTAAACCCGGGATTTTCCTCCAGCCCCTGCAAGGACATGGCAATGACCGGAACCTGCGGATATCCGGCATCTCGCAGTCCCTTGCGCAACAGCGAAGCATAGTTCGTTGCCCGGCACATACCGCCGGTCTGGCTCATGGCTACGGCAGTTCTATTCGGATCGGCCCGTCCAGAGACGAATTCGTCAATGAGCTGACCCAGCACCACCAGCGAGGGGTAGCAGGCATCATTATTGATGTATTTCAGCCCGGTCTCCATGGTTTGAGCATCGACATTTTCCAGTAGCCGAATGTTGTACCCTTTGCGTTTCAGGATCGGCTCCGCGATGCGGAATTGGATGGTGGCCATTTGCGGCACCAAAATGGTGTAGCCCGAGTCTCGCATCTCTTTCGTGAAGGGATGTGCCTCGTAGACGTGGCTCGCAGGATTCTTGCCGGTAGCAAAGACCGAGGATAGGGGACTGGGTACCCCCTCCGGGCGGGTGGGGCTGGCCGGGAAAGTAGCCACCGTCGCCGACGTGAGAACCTCACCAGCGGCCTTGTGATCGTTTTGAGCAGTCTCGGTCGAGGTGCTGGACAGGAAACTTACGTTGACACTGCCCGAGTTGTCAACATGAGCGCTGCCGGTCAGGCCGGCGACGCTGATGGTGTTTTCCTGGCATTTGGCGTGCTCTTCGCGCTCGATGGCGGCCGCGGCTAGGGAACGCAGCCGAATGGTTGCCGCCCCCAAGTTTGAAACCTCGTCAATCTTCAGTTGGGTAAAGATATCGTTTTGGCCTTCCAGGATTTCTTGCACCTGTTCTGCCGTGACGGCATCCAGACCGCAGCCAAAGGAGGTCAGCTGCACCAGTTCCAAGTCTGGTTCCGCGGCGACTCGTGCGGCTGCCTCGTACAAGCGAGAGTGGTAAGTCCACTGGTCACGCACCCGCAGGGGGCGTTCCAGACGTCCGTCAGCGATAGAGTCCTCGGTCAGCACGGCCATGCCCAAGCTGACAATTGCCTCAGGAATCCCGTGATTGATTTCCGGA
Source organism: Mobiluncus sp. (assembly GCF_985070215.1). Taxonomy (NCBI): domain Bacteria; kingdom Bacillati; phylum Actinomycetota; class Actinomycetes; order Actinomycetales; family Actinomycetaceae; genus Mobiluncus; species Mobiluncus sp. Next base: position 5,189 of record NZ_CFKZQR010000054.1, read on the forward strand.
TCCAAGTGGTAGGGACGACCCGCCAAAACCACACCGCGCTTGCCGTGTGTGCGCATCCATTCCAAAGCCAGACGACCCTGCTCGCGAATCTCGTCTTTGACCCGTGCGTCCTCGGCATAACCGGCGTGAACCGCAGCGGTGGCCTCATCGATAGTGACGTTCCAGTCAGCAAACACTTCAGTCAGACGTTTCGCCACAAAATCCGGGTCTGCCATGTTTAAGAACGGTGAGATGAAGCGCACTCCGGGGGCATCGAGGCCTTCCAGGTTGTGACGCAGCGCCTCGGGGTAGGTGGCGACGACCGGACAGTTGTAGTTATTGTCCGCTTTAGGATTGCGGGGCATGTTGTAATTCACGCAGGGGTAGAAAAATGTTTTCACCCCTTTTTCCAGCAGTTGCTCGATATGCCCGTGAGCCAGTTTCGCCGGATAGCAGATATTTTCTGAGGGGATTGATTCCATTCCCTGTTCGAACAGTTCGTGGGAGGACCGCCCCGAAATCATGACGCGAAAACCGAGTTGGCTCAAAATTGTGAACCACAGTGGGTAATCCTCATACATCCCCAAGACCCGAGGAATGCCGATATCCCCGCGAGTGGCTTTGTCCTCAGTCAGACGACGGTAAGCGAACAACCGGCGGTATTTCCAGTCATAAAGGTTTGGAATCTGGGACTTTTGAGGCCGTTTTTCCAAGCTAGCGCCGCGTTCGCAACGGTTGCCGGTGACGTGGCGAGAGCCGTTAGCAAAGGTAGAAATCGTTACCTGGCAGTGGTTTTGGCAAAAGTTGCAGGTTTTGTGGGTAGTTTCGACATCGAAGGCATCCAAATCCGCCAAGCTGGCTAACGTGGACTGCGTGGTGGGGTCGTCGTGCATTTTGGCGCTCAAGGCCGCTCCGTAGGCTCCCATCAGACCGGCGATATTGGGCCGAATCACCTCGCGTTTCGTCAGTAACTCGAACGCCCGCAAGACGGCATCGTTCAGGAAAGTACCTCCCTGTACCACGACCTTGTCTCCCAAATCTGAGGGGTCTTTGAGTTTGATGACTTTATACAGGGCATTGCGCACCACCGAATACGACAGACCCGCGGCAATAGCCCCGGTATCAGCGCCTTCCTTCTGGGCTTGCTTGACCGAGGAATTCATGAACACGGTACACCGGGTACCCAGGTCTATCGGATCGGGGCTCTGCACCGCGGCAGCGGCAAACTCCTGCACCGTGGTGCTCATTGTGGCGGCAAACGTTTGTAGGAACGAACCACAACCGGAAGAACATGCTTCGTTGACCGAAATCGAGTCGACGCTACCGTCCTTAATCTTGATGAATTTCATGTCCTGGCCGCCGATGTCCACCACCGAAGTCACCCCCGGAGCGATACGATTTGCCGCCCGGTAGTGAGCCATAGTTTCCACGACCCCTTCATCCAGGGTCAGCCCAGCCTTTATCAGGCCTTCGCCGTAGCCGGTAGAACAAGCCCGCCCGATAGTGGTGCCTGCCGGAAGCTCCTGGCGAATCCGGCGGACAATGTCGATGGCTGCCCGGAGAGGATTGCCTTCATTCGTGGCGTAATGAGAAAAAACAATGCGGTCAGACTCATCGATGACCACCGCTTTAATGGTGGTAGAGCCGGCGTCAATCCCCAGCCAACAGCGTCCTTTCGCTTCCTTCGGGTCCAGAGACTGGATACAATCGCGCTGGTGACGTTGACGGAACTCCGTCAGTTCCGCGTCGTTGTTAAACAGCGGGCGCATCCGGGTGGACTCGTGGACGACTTCGGCCTGTTTCAAGCGTTCAATCAGGACTTCCAGGCGCTCCGGGGTGGCAGCTTGGCCACCCGCACGCCCTCCGTCGGCCAGCAGGGCGCTGCCCAGGGCCACAAAGAGTTGCGCGTCGGGGGGTGTGTAAAAGTTTTCCACTTTGGGAAGCAGTTTTTCATAAGCCTGGCGCAGTTCCGGCAGGAAGTGCAGCGGGCCACCCAGGAACATGACGTTGCCGCGGAGAGGGCGGCCGTTGGCGAGGCCCGCAATTGTTTGCGTAGCTACTGCCATAAATACAGAGGCGGCAATGTCCGCGTGAGCGGCGCCTTGGTTCAGCAACGGTTGAATGTCGGATTTGGCAAAAACGCCGCAACGTGAAGCGATGGGGTAAATCGTTTGTGATTGTGCCGCAAGCCTGTTCATCCCCTCGGCATCGGTGTCCAGCAGGGTTGCCATTTGGTCGATGAAAGCTCCGGTCCCGCCTGCACAAGACCCGTTCATTCGTTGTTCGGGAGTCGGGTGCAGGTAGGTCAGTTTCGCGTCCTCCCCGCCCAGCTCGATGATGACGTCAGTGTGAGGACTATGTTTACGTACAGCTTCGGTTTCAGCAATGACTTCCTGGACGAAAGGAACCCGCATCGAGTTTGCAACCTGGAGACCGCCCGAGCCGGTGACCGCGGTTTGCACAGTAACGTCGCCCAAATCGGTGAGGACATCTTCCAAAAGCTGAGTGAGTTCACGACGAACATCTGCCTTGTGACGGCGATAGTCGGCAAAGACTTTTTGTCCTTGCGCGTTGAGGGCCACCGCTTTGACAGTGGTGGAGCCCACATCAACTCCGAGGCGGATGATGTTTGCGGGGGTAACACTCATACGATTGGCCTCAATTCATTTGCTTGCCGTGCTTGCTAGGAACATATCCAGAAAACTGAGAAATTTTAACGTGTTGAAATTAGAATAATATAGAACACAGAATCCTTGGGTTTACCGGGAAAGCAGCCGGATAGCCTGGAGAATTACTATTGAAACTCGAAAAAATAATTACGTAACGTAAGGCTTGCTAAAATGGGTAAGAATGCTAACTCATCTCGAAGAGGGCCCACGGGACCGCGAGGAGAAACCCGAGAAAGAATCCTTGCTGCAGCCAACGAGGCATTTACCGAGCTGGACTATAAACACGCAACCTACCGTGAAATTGCCCGCCGCGCTGGAGTCGACCCGGCCCTCATCGCGTATTACTTTCGTTCCAAAGCTCAGCTGCTGCGGGAATCATTGGCTTTGCCGGGAGACCCCAAACAGTTGATGACAGCGGCATTGGCGGATGGTCCTCCGGAAGAAACCGGACACCGTTTGGCTGCTACTATCCTGAATACTTGGGAACAAGCCGCTACCGCGGGAACTTTGGAGACGCTGTTTAACCTGTTGCTGCAAGATTCGGCGACCCAACAGACCTTTGCGAACTATGTGGAAAACCAGATTATGGCCAGCATCAGGGAATATATCGGGACGGATCTGGATTTGCCCATCGAGCTGATGATGAGCGCGATGCTGGGGGTTCTGCTGTCCCGCTACGTGGTCAAGCTGGAGCCTCTCGCCTCCATGAGCCGCGAGGACTTGATTGCGGTGCTGGGAACCGTGATTCAGCGTTTATTGGGGCAGCTGGAAACCGTGGGGTAATCATGACTGCAAGTTCTGCATTTCCTTCCCTAGATTCGCCTCTTTTTGGCGCGCCATCGCGGAATTGTGCCATATTTCACATATCGTGGATATGTGGAAGAAGATTTGGAACAGCCGGTACAAAACCCTGGGGGGAGCGCGGAAAATTCCGACCCCGATTCCTCTGACCAGAATGATGCTGCCACCGAGGTTTTACAGTCTGTAGAGGTAGACCCGGTCCAAGAGCGTCTGGCACTATGGGCCGGCGAAGCCTCAGCCTCACCGGGAGCCCAGGGGATACGTGACATCGACTCCCTGGAGAACCTTCTTGATTTAACCGGGGCGCATCCCGCAGGCATAGCCCAGCTCTATGGCGGCCGGCTGACAAAGTTATCTTCTTTGCTGCGTGATAGCGCTGCCTTGGGCGCCGCCCGAGCGGTGATGAGGAAGCTCGACGCGGAAAAGAAATCTTCAGTGTCCCGCTGTGGGCTGTACCCCACTAATCTGGTGATTGGGGTAGCCAACTGGACTCAACTACCGCCGTTTAAAGAATCTGAACGGGGGACTCGCCCTGAACTGAGTCATTTCAAACTGGAACAATTTAACCTGCCCGTGCTGATGCGTCCGTTGGAACTAGAAGCGGTTGACGGGGACTACACATTGAAAATGGGCGGATCGGTCGTGATGAATCCGGTCTTGGTGAAAGCGTTTACGGATCGCCATATCGACTGCAATCCCGAAGCCATAATCGCTTCGAGTTTAGAGGATGGCCGATTGAACGTCACCCCGGCTCTCGAAGCGATTCGCCGGGCGGGACAGGACTTCATCCCGGGGTTTGACCTCAAGGAAAACCTGCTTGTTGCCAATCTAGGGGTCTCCAGTGCGGTGCTCAGTTCAGACTGGGACACCATCCTCCCGGTCGCTGGTGAAAATCAGCTGGTCAGAGCCTTTGCGGGAGACAAATCGGCAGCTGCCGAGCTCTTAGAGCCGCTGCCCGAGACCAGTCCGGCGGATCGTGATCCGGATTTGGAACGCGGTATCGGCGACTTGGACGTAAGCCAAGCTCGAGTTGTGGAGCTGATTGCCAGCGGACGTTCCATTTTTGTTGAGGTTCCTCCAGGTGCTCCCGGTTCATCTACTGTACAAGCCATTTTGGCTGATTGCGGAGCTAGCGGGAAACACGTTTGCTACGTACCGGGAGTGCGCCGGATTGGTAAGACGACGGTGGAAGGTTTGCAAAAGGCCGGATTGGGTCGTTTCGTGTTGGACCTGACCGGAGCTAGTGAGTGGCGCAGCGCTCTTCGAGACCAATTGCTGAGCGGGGACACCGCGTATCCGCAACCGCCCGTACCAGTTACGGAATTGGGCGATGCACACGAGAGGCTGCGCCAAACTCGAGACAAACTCAGTGCTTATACGCAACGTTTGCACGTGGTGCGTGAACCGTGGGGGGTTTCCGCCTATGCAGCACTGCAGGCTCTCGCAGATTTAACCAGCGCGCAGCCGGGGCCGCGCACAAAAGTCAAATTGGAACTTGCCGATGACGAACACTCCAGCAAAGAAGGACGCGAACGGGCTCGTGAACTGTTGACCCGAGCCCAAGATGCCGGTCTGCTTGAACCAGACTTGCAAGAATCCCCCTGGAAAGGGGTGGTACTGTCCACCGAATCAGATGCCCAGGATGCCATCGAAAAAATTCATGCGCTGGCAGACGGTCGCCTGGGAAGGCTGCATCAGGAATTAGAACGGGTCAGCGAAGAAACCGGGCTGGTCCTCCCTTCGACCCTAAACGCCTGGAAAGAACAGCTGGGAATGCTGACCGGGGTGGCGCAATCTCTGGATATTTTCCAACCCGAAATTTTTGAGCATTCTGCCGCGGACATGGTCATAGCTACAGCCAGCCGCAAATGGCGACAAGAACGCTCCCTACCGATTAAGGGTAAGGATAAGCGCAATCTGGTGAAGCAGGCCAAAGAAGCTCTGCGTCCGGGAATCACGCCTCAGGATTTACACGATGAACTGGTGCGCGTCCAAAGTTTTCGTGACCTGTGGCGCCGTCATGCATTG
>NZ_CFKZQR010000055.1:0-10185 GCF_985070215.1 Mobiluncus sp.
CGGTCCTCATCAAATCAGAAAACCGCAAAAACACTAACAAAAGCACCCCAAAAAAAGGGCACCAAAAAACGCGTAAACAAAAAACAAAACGCTATCGAGATCAAAACCAACAAACCCACTCGCGCGAAGTCCCCCTCGCACCGGGGAACCCGATTTCAGAGCACAGAAATCCCTCAGCGGTTCATTCCGTAGCTTTGCCATCAGGCCCGATTTGCCGCCCTACCGACTTAGTCAGTCGCAAGAGCAACGGATATATAACTTAGTAGGTTTCCTGCACAGTGTCAAATCGAAGTTAAACATCCGGGGTTTCCCCCCAGTTTTCAACTGTTTACGACACCGCTTCCCGACGCAAGGCATCCTTCAGTTTTATGCGTTCACCGGTGGCCAAGAGTCCCCTGCGGTACAGCCGCGCTCCCAGCCATACCAAAATCGGCAAAATCGCCAGGTTTATCACCATAGAGAGCCAGGGCTCCCACCACTCCACAGTAGAGGAGGCAAGCTGACGTGCCGGCATCGCGTAGCAGTTAAGGAACGGAATTAGCGAGACCACTTTGATGAACACGCTTCCGGGAGTGAGTACCGAGAAAATGGCGGCGTAGAACCCGCCCAACTGCAGCAAAATGAGCGGAAGCGTGGACTGGCCAACATCTTCTTGACGCGATGCCAGCGCTCCCGCCCCGGCGAATAGCACCATATAGGTCGCTAAGCCCAAGATAAACCACACCAGGTACCAGCCGGAGAAACTGGCCAGGTCAATTCGGATTCCGCTGGTCAGGCCCGAAATTAACAAGGCCACCAGTCCGGCTGAACCCATGATTACGATTTGCAGGGCTCCCAATATTGTGATGCCCAGAATCTTGCCGATGAGGAGCTGCTTAGGAGTAACCGTGGAAACCAAAATTTCCACTATTCGTGAGGACTTTTCTTCGACTACCCCGTTAGCCACCAGTTGTCCCGACGCCATGACGACAATAAATAGCAAGGTAATCAGCACCATGACCACCAGGTAAGCAGCGAAGTTAAAGTCATCCCCGCTAGCCTCGGACTCTGAGATGTCTCTCACCTCGACCTGCACCTGCTGCATTTTCTGACCGATTTCCTGGAAACTACCGCCCAGATTCCCGATATACGAGCTCAACATGACGCTTTGCGCGGTGGAGTTAATCATCAACATCGCCGTAGGAGAAGCCGGCCCATCGCTAAACACCACCGGTTTGTCCGCAGTGCCGCCAATCCCCAGGCTAATCTCCTTGTTTTGTACCGCCTGTTCCAATTCCTGATCGTCGGCGTATCCCTTGACCTTATACATCGGTCCCATCGGGGAAGCCGTATTCAGAAAGGGATTCGTCTCGGGTTCAAAGGCCGGTGCGTAACTTTGAGTTTGGGTGGTCACGCCGATTTTTTCGGTGTCTGCCTCGGAGAGGTGAAAGAAATTTGCCAATCCCCCTGCAATTAACACCACCAGCACCACCACGATGGTAGAGATAATGGCAGATTTGGATTTCATTCGCACCGAGAACTCACGCCCGGCGATAATCATGATTTGTTTCATTCCTGCCCCTCTTTCACGCCCTCAGTCTCGGCGCCGACTTTCGCGGTTACCTCGGATTTTGGTTCATTTTCCTCCACGGCGTTACGGAAGATTTCCGCGAGAGAAGGAATCACGGGGACGAATTCGGTAACAGCCCCTGCTTCTACCGCTGCTTGCAGTATGGCGTGAGCCGTAGGGCTGTCTGAAAGAACCGGCACCAGCAAGCCGCCAGCAATAAACTGTACCGACTGGTTTAATCTGCGAGTGGCTCCCCCCCCCGCCGCTAGGGCAGCTTCGTCGCCGCACAGCCTGACCACTGGAGTTCCGGCCTCGCGCCGCAGCTTTTCAACCTCACCCGAGGCAACTATGGACCCGCCCGAAAGAATCGATACGTGCGTACACAGCGACTCCACCAGGGACAGCTGATGCGACGAGAAGATGACCGGCACCCCTTGTGCCGCGTACTCCTGCAAAACCCCACTCATGACATCTACCGCCAACGGATCCAAGCCCGAAAACGGTTCGTCGAGAATCAACATCACCGGATTGTGAACCAACGCCGCCGCCAGCTGCACGCGCTGCTGGTTGCCGAGGGAAAGTTTTTCCACGTTATCTTTCAGCCGCTCGGACACTCCTAAACGATCAACCCAGTTGCGCGTCGATTGGCGTGCAGTACTTCGATTCTGACCGTGCAATCTGGCGAAATATTCCAGCTGCTCGCCAACTTTCATCTTTGGATACAGGCCGCGTTCCTCCGGCATGTATCCGATGGAGGCCCGGACCGCGGCATCTATGGGTCTGTCCCCAAAGGTTACCCGTCCCCGATTCGCGTCAGTGATACCCATCACGATGCGCATGGTTGTGGTTTTCCCAGCTCCGTTCGCCCCCACGAAACCCATGACCTGACCAGGCTCCACGTTCATGGAAACACCTCGTAAAACGTCCCGCGTTCCAAAAGATTTGTACAAGCCCTCAATGCGCAGAGTTCTACTGTTTTGTTCCAAGATTTCCCCTCACACCAGATTGTCAACCCAAAATCAGGATACAACAATCCCCCGGGCTTTCGGTTCCGTTTGTCAAGGTTTCACGATGCGGCGTATAGGATAAAACCCATGTCATGGTGGGAAGCGCTAATCCTCGGTATCGTCGAGGGCATTACAGAATACTTGCCGGTCTCTTCAACGGGACACCTCACGATTACTGAATACCTGATGGGTAAACAGATTGATGACGTGGGAATGGTCGCTTTTACAGCGGTTATTCAAATCGGCGCCATCGCAGCGGCAGTACTGTACTTTTGGACCGATATTTGGCGCATCATCAAGGCTTGGGTGACAGGTCTGTTTCACAAGTCTGCCCGCCGCAATCCCGATTATCGCTTCGGTTGGGCCATCATCATTGGGTCTGTACCGATTGCCGTGGTGGGCTTGCTGTTTAAGGATTTTATCGAGACTGGCTTGCGTTCCATGTGGTTCGTAGCGGCCGGATTGGTGGTGTGGTCAGCAGTGTTGTTCGCTGCCGACCACTATGCGGCGCGCTTGGCGACAAAAACGCCAGCTCCCGATTCACCGCAAGCAACAAAAACGGACAATGAAACCACTATTATTCAGGCACTCCTCATTGGCCTCATGCAATGTGTCTCGCTCATTCCCGGAGTTTCGAGATCTGGAGCCACGATTTCTGCAGGCCTGTTCCTGGGCTTTGACCGGGTTTTGGCGACTCGTTTATCTTTCTTCCTGGGGATTCCGGCATTGGTTGCCGCGGGGACTCTGGAAGGAGTGAGCAACTTTGACACTATTGGCGCGACTGTAGGTTGGGTGCCCACCATTTTGGGACTGGTCATGTCGTTTGTGATCGGGTACATATCTATCGCCTGGTTACTGAAGTTTGTCTCGAAGCACAGTTTTAACTCCTTCATCATCTATCGTCTGTGCATTGGCGGGCTCATCGCAGTGCTGCTGATTGCCGGCATTATCCCGGCAAACTGATTTCGGGTATCGTGGAGTCCATGAAAACTGAACTGGGGTTGTTTATCTCTACATTCACCACATTGTTTGTAATCATCGACCCCTTTGGGAACCTCCCCGTGTTCATGTCTCTAACCAAAGACCTCCCCAAGAAACAGCGTCAAACCGTCGCTTGGCAGGCTAACCTGTTGGCGATTATCATCCTATTCGTATTCGGGTTCTTTGGCTTTCAACTGTTCGGCCTGTTGGGAATCAGTCCCGCAGCTCTACAGATTTCCGGCGGACTGCTGCTGTTGATTGTGGCTCTCCAACTATTGACCGGGGCGGAGGGAACTGTTGGCGAAGAGGGGGGCTCTTTGAATATCGCCGCCGTTCCTTTGGGCACTCCCCTGTTGGCAGGACCGGGTGCAATAGTAGCTCTGATGGTGGCCATGGGACATGCCGGACAGCATCCCCTGTCCGTCATCGCGGTGACCGGTGGAACCCTCGCGGTGATGTTCACCTCGTGGCTCGCTATGCATTTTGCTACGCCTATCATCCGATTCCTAGGCGATTCTGGCGTCGCGGTGATGACGCGATTGGCGGGCATGCTGCTCGCCGCCATCGCGGTGGAGCTGATGATTAGCGGTGTCATTTCGGTAGTACAGGACGTAGCTAAAACCCTATAGAAATCGATAAGAAATAAATTATACCTAAATTTTGTATTCTATTTTTCTGACGAATACAGGCTCTTCCCGGATTAACTCCGCGCGCTCCTTACGAAATTGAACTAAGCTGAAGTGGCTAAACATCGAGGCGACGCTTCGCGATTAGGCGAAACCGCGGCTTCGCCTAAATCCGAGGAGGAGAACAATGACGCAAGTAAAAGCCTACGCGATGGACGGGCCCGATCAGCCATTTCACCCGACAATCTTGGAACGCCGTGAGCCCGGCCCTACCGAGGTGTATTTCGAAGTGAAATATGCCGGGGTCTGTCACTCCGATATCCACACGGGCCGCGGCGAATGGGGGTCAGTCATCTATCCGCTCACGCCGGGCCATGAGATTGCGGGCATTGTTACCAAGATTGGAACGAACGTTACAAAGTTTAAAGTTGGCGATCGTGTCGGCGTGGGTTGCTTCGTGGATTCCTGCGGACACTGCGAGACTTGCGAAGCCGGTAGCGAACAGTTCTGCCGCACTGACGGAGGCACTATCTGGACTTACAACTGCGTGGGCCGTGACGGACTGCCCACGGCTGGAGGTTACTCGCAGGGAATCACCGTTGAACAAGACTATATTTGCCGCATCCCGGATTCCATTCCGCTAGACAAAGCCGCTCCGATTATGTGTGCGGGTATCACCTTGTACTCCCCTCTGACTCGCTGGGGCGCAGGACCCGGCAAGAAGGTTGCTATCGTGGGAATGGGCGGTCTGGGCCACATGGGTGTCCAGATTTCTGCCGCTCTGGGGGCAGAGACTCACGTCATCTCACGCACACGCGCCAAAGAGGCTGACGCGCTCCGGTTCGGAGCTGTAGAACTTCACCCCACTTCTGAGCCGGGCACCTGGGAGTCGATGGCAGGACAGTTTGATCTGGTTGTTTCCACGCTGAGCGATGGGGTAGAACTTGACGACCTGGTTGCTTGCGTGAAACCTGAGGGTGTGGTGGCAGTGGTCGGGTTGCCCGAGCACAGGCAAGAATTCTTGATGCGCAATATCGTCAATGATCAAAAGGTTATCGCCGGTTCCAACATCGGTAGCATTGGCAAGACTCAGGAAGTCCTGGATTTTTGTGCCGAGCATGACATCGCTCCCCAGATTGAAATCATCAGCGGGGACAAAATCAACGAGGCCTGGGATAACGTCGTGGATGCCAAGGTGCGCTACCGCTACGTGATTGATACCTCAACTTTCTGATTCACGCGAGTCTAAAAAGATTTTCCGCGTCACAAAATTCCACACCGCGACAACCACGGTGGCAAGGATTTTTGTGATGAGGGGGTCGATGCGAAACACGACATCGCCGACGTAGAGCATGATTTCGTTGATGCCTAAGCCGATGACGGCACCTACGAAGAAGAGGATGATTTCACGTCGGCGAGTCATGTCGCTTTTGTGCCTGAAAACATAGCGCATGGATGCTGCGTAGTTAAAGGCCAGAGACACACAAAAAGAGATGACCGCCGAGATGAGGTAATGAATTCCTACGATTTTGTACAGAAAAGCAAAAAGTGCATAGTCGATAAAGAAAGCCAATAATCCGACAATCCCGAAACCGATAATCTGTTTGCACAGATGCCGCAGTTTCTTCCAGAGATGAGACGATTGCGGTGCTGTGGCCATTTCCGAGTGCTCGACTGTTGTTTACGACAAAAAATCGGAATCGGTTTCGTCCGATTCCGATTCCTATCGTGGAGCATAGGGGATTCGAACCCCTGACCTCAACATTGCGAACGTTGCGCGCTACCAACTGCGCCAATGCCCCTGTTCGTATAGATTGTAGCGGTTGGAGGGGCTAACTTCCAATTTTCCCGGCCCTTTAGACAGGCCCGCAAAAATGCGCCGGAGATTGAACGAAAATGCGCTTTAGTCTCCGCTGGCGCGACGCCGCTCCAGGATGCTCTCCAAGTCCACCGGAGCCGCACTGACGTCTTCTGCGGCCAGAGCCTCACCGGCAGGCAGAATCTGGGCAGTCTGGGGACGCATGGGTACCGGGGCATATTGCCAATCGGCACGAAAATCTTGCTCCACCACTACCTGGCGGATTGCACCAGTCTTAAGCGTGTAGGACGGGGTCGGTAAATCAGCGGGATTCCACTTTGTGGTGGTTTCCTGCACAGTTTCAACGGGATTCTCAACGCTTTCAATACCGGGCGCGGTCTCGGATTTGGCATTTTCGCTGCGGCGGTAGTCTGGCTTTCCTGCCGTTACCTGAGCTTCAGCATTGGTGTCATTTTGTACCGGACGTTCAATATCGGTGTGGCAGTCCGCTGCTTCGACCAGGCTCACCGCCGTGGCAGGCGCGGCCTCATTAGCTATCCGGACCGCTTGAGCCAGCGTACCGGACGCCGGCTTTCCTCCCGCTAGCGAAGCCGCAGCGACCTTGGCCCACTGCTTAGCTCCGCGCATCCCGACGGACTGCAAGGCCGCGCGCCCCGCGGGGCTTTGCGCCAAACGCTTTTCGAGAACTCGAATGGACTGCTGGAATTGACGATCCTGCTCGCGACCGCGCTTTGCCGCAATCGCTCCCCACGAAATAGTCGCGACGATGCCCAATATGGGTGCCGCCAGCACCCACCACGCCAGGAAACCAGTGACCGCAAAGGCGCTAACTATCGCCAAAGCTAACACCATGCCACCCAACAGTCCAGCACGACGACGGGCCGAAGTAACACGATTGGAAGCTGCGGCCGCGCGATCGGCTTTCACTTCTGTGTAGGCTCTCAAATCCTGAGCCATTTTAATGGGCCGAGTCGCCGCACGTCCGAGTTTACCTTGGTTTTTATGCAGAGCGACCTCGACGGAGTGCGGTTGTTTAACCTGTTGGTCCAAGTCCAAAAGGCGCACCCCGTCCGAAAAACGATCATCATTTCGGGCTTGACCCATCAGACGTCGCGATTTGGCCACCTGCGGCAATAGCACCACGGTGACCACCAGTGTCAGGCCTAAAAGAATCCATGCAGAGATACCCACAAACCCAAAATAACGACCGGGCGGTACAAAAGGGTCACGCCACTCCGTACTCCCCTCGGAATACCGCAGTTTGACTCGCGGCGAAAACCTCAACAGTTAACAGGCACCACAGCGCTAACACTGTTCACACAGTTTCGCTAACTATTTTTTACTGGCAACTAGCCGCGCTAACGTGCCGTCTCTAACCTGGCCACCGTGCTGCCGGGATGCCATTCTTCCGTAGTAATCGCGAAAGAACTATGATCACGCCACGCCCCATCAATGTAGAGAAAACGCTGACGCAATCCCTCATAGCGCAGACCGAGCTTTTCTACGACCCGCAACGAGGGACTGTTTTCGGGCCGAATATTGACTTCCAAACGGTGCAGACCGTAAGAGGCAAAACCCCAATCGATGACCATAGCAAGAGCCAACGGAGTCAGACCCCGACCGGCGAAGCGAGAGTTAATCCAATAGCCCAGGGCGGCACTCATCTCAGCACCACGATTTACAGAGCTGAGAGAAATTTGACCAGCTAGACGCCCCTCGGCAATGATTCCGAAATACATCCCCTGCCCCAAGCGCGCGGTGTGTGCGGCATCTTTCACGAATTCATCAATACTGACCGGGTGACCCAACCCCGGCGGTGCTCCGGCTTCCCAAGGTGCCAGCCACGACCGGTCGCCCATCCGCAACTTCTCGATAGCAATGAAGTCACGCCCCTTTAGCTGGCGCACTTCCAACCAATCGAAATCTGTCTGTAAACCTCGTTGTTTCAGGTTTTCTTCCCGGATAATAACCCGTCGGTACGCCCCCGGGTAAACAGTTTCACCTCGCAAATTACGCATTTTGTAACGCTCATTCCAAAACCATGCAGTGTAAGGTTTGCTGCGGCTGGACTTCCGTAACGTCTTCCGGAACGACCGCGAACGCATTGGCCTGAGCCAAAGCCGCTAGGCGGGCTTGTGGATGCGACCCCAACACTTCTCCGCGGTAGTCTCCAGGTTTTCCAGTCAAAGCCACGGGGACGAACTCACGACGTTCCGCGGGAGAAACCCAACCTCGTGACATTTTGGCCGGCACGGAACTACGGTACAGATTCGACCAGCCTGCCATCTTTCGCAAAGCCGGACGCACAAAGGTCTCAAAAGCAACTTGGGCAGCCACCGGATTACCCGGCAAACAATAAATCGGCACCTCGCCCAGCTTGCCCACCCCCAACTGGCGACCCGGAGCAATGGCCACATTGTCAAACCGTACCGAGCCTAAAGGCGTGAGCACGTCCTTTACGGTGTCTGCCGGGCCGTAAGACAAACCTCCCGTGGTAACAATCACATCAGCACGCACCAGCTGGTCTTCAATAGTCTCACGCAACTGCGAGCGCTCATCGGTGACCATAACCCGAAAAGTTTTCGCGTCAACTTCTTCGGCAGCCGCGGCCAAGCAATGACCATTCGCATCATTAACCTGACCCGGTTCACGATGGGCTCCCGGCTCTACAAGTTCATCACCAATGCTCAAAATCACGACCCGAACTCGGGGATGGACCCGCACCCGACTCCTGCCCAGAGCAGCCAATAAGGCGATTTTCTGCGCATCCAAACGTTGGCCGGCACGCAGTACCGTAGTACCGCTGGGGACATCCATATCGCTGGGAATGACCATAGTGGCGAATCCCGGAGAAACCGGCTGATTGATAGTGACTTGGGAAATTCCCATATCTGTAGACTCCACCGGCACAACAGCATCTGCCCCCGGTGGCAGCGGAGCCCCTGAAGCAATCCGGATGGCGCTGCCCGGCACCAATTGAGTCCACACGGTGTCACCCGCTTGAATATCTGCGGTGACGGGCAAGATTGTGGGAGCGTGAGCGACGTCCTGCGCCCGAACCGCGTAACCATCCCCACCAGCCAAGTCAGTTGCAGGTAGGCTGGATTCGGCAATAATATCCGCCGATAATACGCAACCCACAGCATCTTCCAGGGGTACTGCCAGTTCCGGCAGCGGCTCGGCGGCCAGCAGGCACAGATTGAGATGTTCCCCGACAGAACGCATCAGCAAGCGCCTGCCTTTCCGCCCTGGCCCGCGGCGCTTTCTGTGGAAGTGGGGGCTGCTCCCGGTCCGTCAGGCGAACCGACTAAGCCCCGCATATATTCTCGAAGATGAGCACCAAAATCAGGATTTTCCAGGGAAAGTTCCATTTGCGCCTGCAGATATCCGGACAAATTTCCGGTATCGAAGTGGCGTCCGCGCGAAACAACCCCCCAGACGCCGCCGCCTTCCTTAACCGGAATCTCAGCAAAGGCCGCCAGCGCATCCGTAAGCTGGATTTCATTGTTGCGTCCCGGCGGGGTTTGGGCCAAAATCTCAAAAATACGAGAATCCAAAACGTAGCGTCCCATCAAGGCATAAGGCGAACGGACCTGATCCGCTTCTGGTTTCTCAATAATGTCAGCGAGCTTGAACACTCCGTGCCCCGCTGCTGCTGCACCCAATTCGACCGGATCAACCCGTGCGGAACTGTATAGTGTCGCCTCGGCCGCACTGACTTCCATCAGCGCCACCACGCACCCTCCGGTCACCGCGTGCACGTCCAACATTGTCTGCAACAGAGGATCTTCCGGGTGATACAAATCATCCGGAAGCTGCACAACAAAAGGCTGTTCTCCCACGTAATCACGAGCCTGCAGGACGGCATGGCCCAATCCTCGAGCCTGTTCTTGCATGACCAAATCAACCTGGGGCAAGGGTAAATCCTGGGGATTTGACTCGCAGTCGGCGTTGGTAAAAAAATCTCTCAGAGCTGGCTTTCGAGGACTGGTCACCACGTGAAACTGCTCAATTCCACAGCGGAGGGCTTCCTCAATCACTGTCATGATTACCGGCCGATTCACCAAGGGAAACAACTCTTTGGGAACTGATTTCGTCAGAGGATACATCCGGGTTCCCTTCCCAGCGGCGAGGGGGTAACGCCAATTCCAAAAACGATTCATGCTCATGAGTCCACGCTAGGAAGATGGTTGACAGCGCGCC
>NZ_CFKZQR010000056.1:0-10121 GCF_985070215.1 Mobiluncus sp.
GCCGGGTAGCTGCCAATAATGGCAGCTACCCGGCTATTCTCCCCCTTTAGGCACAACCCAGGCAGGTATGTCAAACCTCGCGCAGCTTGTTGGGGCTAGTTTTGCGGATTTGGATCCTGGGTGGGGTTGGTTTGTCCGGAGAACGGATTAGCTTGGTCAGGGGTATTCGGACCGAATGACTGCGGTTGACCAAACTGGGTCTGGCCAGGCTGATTTGGTTGAATCGACTGGTTCGGGGTTCCCGGCTGAGCAAAGGGGTTGGACTGAACCGGCTGTCCCGATTGTCCCGGCTGACCAGGTTGAGTGAAAGGCTGAGGTTGCCCGGGTTGACCGGGCTGTCCGAACTGGGGCTGCCCTGGCTGAACTGGCTGTCCAACTCCGGGTTGTCCAGGTTGCCCGGGTTGCATGGGTTGCCCAAACTGGGGCTGCCCTGGCTGAACTGGCTGTCCCGGTTGTACTGGTTGCCCAGGCTGCCCGTAGTTCATCGGCTGGCCGAATTGGTTAGCCGGAATAGCCTTTGCCTTGCTCTTTTTCGCCAGCACCACGATGAGGATGACGATGCCGGCAATTATCAGAATCCCCACAAAGGCAATCCCCAGGATTAGCATGCCCATTCCTGCCGCCACAGATCTCCCAGCATCGGTGAGGTCATTGTCCGGGTCGTACTCGGAATCAGCCTCATCGCCGGCATTTCCGCCAGGAATCCCAGGCGAGGACACAATCTTAACCTCGTTGCTGATGTCGGTCATGTCCAGCGTCACGGTGTCCCCCTTGAAATCAACGGGTTGCCCGTCCACGGTGGCTGTTTTGATGCCGTGGGGCATCTGGATAATCAGGTTCATGGTGATTGAATCCATACCGAGCTCGCTCATATCCCCAGCATCGTTCAGTTCCGATTTCAAGTCATAAATCTGCTCTTTGGGCAGGAACAGAACCAGGTCATCGCCTTCTTTTTTCAGGTTCTCGCTTGAATTGAGATTCTGTCCCTGCGGCAGAATAATCTCGCATTTCATATCCCCGCCGGTACTCAAATCTTTGACCGTGGCCTCGTCCTCATCTTCCATATCCGCGAGATCCTGGCAGGTCACTTCCTCGCCGTCGCTCCTAGAGGAAAGCATGTCCTTTTCTGATTCGGTCATCGCCACGATAACCGAAGGTTCAATGGTGTTCTCATCAATAACCTTCAGCTTGACGTCCATTTCGCAGCCGCTCAACGCCACCAACGCGATTGCTGCGATGCCCGCCACCAGGCTTTTCTTTTGCAAACTCCGCATTTGTTTGCCTTTCTAGGTTTCTGGGAAGCGACCCAACGCCGATTCCTCACCTCGAAAATATCAGATGCGCTCGATACCGGACATACCCTTTTGGGCTATTTTCTTTCCCAAGTCCGCGGGGTCGGGCGGATGCACAAGGGCGGGGCTTGCGTTCCCCGGTCCGTGGGGTCAACTAGCCATGCGGGGAGACTTGACTGAATCCTCGCGCAACCGAAAAACGCTAACTTTCACCCGGGAAACCGGGCAAAATCTCACTCGTGGGAGTGCGATCGGCGGTACGCCAGGCGTACCTGCAAAGCGATAGCGCCCAGGACGATGGACAGCGCGGTGCCCATGACCACGCCGATAGAACCGGCTTGGGTCAGCAAATCGTCGCCGCGGAAAGACAGGTGTGAAATCAACAGCGCCACCGTGAAACCAATCCCCGCCACCAGCGAAATCGGAACCATATCACCCATGGTCACGCCCTTTTCCAAGTGTAGAGGAGTGAACTTTTCCATCACGAACACAGAACCGGAAATCCCCAGCAACTTCCCGAAAGGCAAAGCCAGCATGACCGCCACGGCCACGGGATTGGTCAGCATCTTGAGCGCTCCGCCGGGGGTGTCCACGATGTCCACGCCAGCAGCAAAGAAAGCAAAGAACGGCACCGCAAACGCGGCCGAAACCGGGTTGACCTTCATAGAAATCTGTTCCACCAGGTTGTGAACTTCCCAGTCGCGCTTGTCGGCAGGAACCACCATGCCCAAAACTACTCCGGCAATCGTGGCGTGAATGCCGGAAACCAGCATGAAGTACCAGGTCAACACCCCCAGGGGAATCAGGAAGTACCAGTGACCTTTCCGCTTGTGACACAGGAACCCGAACAGGGCGGCACACGCCGCCATCGGCAACAGGAAAGCGAGATTCAGGTTAGAGCCATAGAACACGGCGATGACGATAATCCCGCCCAAGTCGTCGGCTACAGCCAGGGTCAACAGGAATGTCCTGGCTCCGTTGGGCAGGCCGCGGCCAAAAATCTGCAAAATCGCGACCGCGAAAGCAATATCCGTGGCGGTCGGAATCGCCCAGCCGTGCCAAGCTCCAGAGCCGGTGATGGCGGTGACGGCCACGTAAACCAGGGCGGGACCGGCCATCCCAAAGGCGGCGGCGATAATTGGCATCGCCGCGGTTCGTGGATCGTGCAGGGCGCCGTGGGTGAACTCTTCCTTTAGCTCCAACCCGACCGTGAAAAAGAAAATCGCCAGGATACCGTCACGCGCCCACTCTTCAATAGGCATGGACAGGTGCAGTTTTTGCAGCACCGACAGGGTGTCAGCGGCGGCAGCCTGCGCCAAGCCGGGGTCGGGCACGAACTGTGCCACCGCCTGATAACCCTCGCGGAAAGGCGTGTTAGCGCAAACCAGGGCGATAATGGCGGCGATAATCAGAATCAAGCCCCCGACGATGTCGTCGGAAACAAACCGGGCGAAACGCTCTTGAGCGCTGAGCCGTTCTTCACCAACTCGAACCGCGGCATCGTAATCTTCCGGGGACGGACCGGCTAGATCCTGCTCGCCGAAGAGGCCCCTGTCGAGATTTTCGTTTTCTTTATCATTGCTTGGCACTTCTTTGTCCATATTCAAAGTTTAGGGTCGATTTGAGTAAATTCCCAAATGAATAGATGATTAACCAGTCTGAAAAATGTGTGCGCCCCCGTAGCCCAATGGTAGAGGCAGCTGACTTAAAATCAGTTCAGTGTCGGTTCGAATCCGACCGGGGGTACAGTTTTTTCGTCAATCCGACGCTGTTACGCGGAAACGAGGCCGTTTTCGTAGGCAAAAATGACGGCTTGTACTCGGTCGCGGGCGCCAATCTTGTTCAGGATATTGCCCACGTGGGTTTTCACAGTGGTCATCGAAATGAACAGTTGCGTGGCGATTTCCTGATTGGTCAGCCCCTGGGCGATGAGGGTGAGCACCTCGGTTTCCCGATCGGTGAGGCTGTCCAGCAAGGCTTGGTCGACCAGATTCGTCTCCGCGTCGCCGTCCTGGTCGCCGGGCAGCTGCGGGGCAAACATATCCAGCATCCGTTTCGTCACGCGCGGGGAAATCGTGGCATCCCCGTGGGCGACATTGCGGATTGCGCCGATGAGTTCCTCTGGTTTGGCGTCTTTCAGTAGGAATCCGCTGGCCCCGGCCCGCAGCGCCGCGAAAGCGTATTCGTCTAGGTCAAAAGTGGTGAGGATGAGGACTTTCACGTTCGGGTTGCTGGCGATGATTTCCGAGGTCGCCTCGATGCCATTCATGTTGGGCATCCGCACGTCCATCAGCACCACGTCCGGCGCGGTCGCCTTGACCATCTTTAGGGCGGTTTTGCCGTCCGCCGCTTCGCCCACTACCGTGATGTCGTCCGCCGCCTCCAGCACCATCCGAAAACCCATCCGAATTAGGGATTGGTCGTCGACCAGCAGCACTTTGATGACTTCGCCGGGCGCGGACGGCGCGGACTGTCCAGTTTCGTTTTCGTTTTCACTCACGTTTACATTGTCCCCTAAAAGTTGTCTACGCGGGCATAACCCAGCCCTCGGACTTCGGCGCTTCAGGCTGCCACTGCAAAGTCGCCTCGACCCGCCATCCCCCGGGGGTGGGTCCAGCTTCCACGTGACCGTCATAGACCGCAGCGCGCTCGCGCATTCCAATGAGTCCCTTCCCGCCGCCGGGATTAATCCCCGCCAGGGAAGTGGCGTTAAACACGACGATACGAATGCCGTTGTCCCGCGCTTGTAAATCGACCTCAACCGCGGTGGAGGCGGGTGCGTGACGCAAAATGTTAGTCAAAGACTCTTGGACAATCCGATAAATCGTCAGTTGCAGCGGACCGTCAGCCGGCACCTCATCCCCGGTGTAACGGTAGGTAATCGGCAGGCCGGCCGCCCGGAACTGGGCAATAAGTCCGTCCATTTCCGCCAAATCCGGAGAAGGAGTGAAGCGGACTTCCTCGAGCGAGGATGTTTGGTCGTCCTGAGGGGCGTTCGGGTCAAGGTTCTGGGGCACTTCGGTGGGTTGGCGCAGCACTCCCACCAGGCGGCGCGTATCCGCCAGCGCCGCCCGCCCGGTTTCGCTCATATTGCGCAAGGCTTCCTTGGCGAGCTCTGGATTTTTGTCAATCGCGGCGGTGGCGCCGTCACTCATGGCAATCAACACCGTCAGCGAGTGGGCCACAATATCGTGCATTTCCCGGGCAATCCGGGCGCGTTCGTCAGCGACCGCAATCTGTTCGGACTGCTCGCGCTCCAGCTCCAACTGCCGGTTGCGCAACGTCAACTCGTCCACCCGGTCTCGTCCCAACTGAACGATGCGCGCCAGCAGCACCGCCACCACCATCAGCAGGGTGATGACCAGCGCCATCATGCCGCGGGCAGCCAGATTTTCCTGTGGTTCCAGGAAACCCGCTTGGACCACCACCAAAATGCCGACCCCGAACAGCACAATGAACGTGACCAGCAGCAACACGTTCGACACGACTCCGCGCAGGGTTTGACGCCGAGCGGGGTCGGTTTTACCTCCGGGCTTGCGGGGTTCCTGGCTTTTAGTCACCAACCTATTGTGACACAGCTGGTTTTTCCCGGCTCCGTGACAGGGCTGCGCCCTGAGAAAATCACCCCGTAGCAGGAGGACTGTGCCGTGGCAGTAATGGGGAAATCCGCTACGATTAAACCGTTGAGACAATAAGGAGCGACATGAGCAACCCAGTGTTTACACGCAACAAAGTTTTTACCGAGCGTACTCCGGGAGGTTACCCGACTATGCCTGGTTACCAGGTCGGTGGCGGCGCGACCCAAACCTATCCCGGCAACGCTCCCCAAGTGAGCTACGCGCCGGAACAACCCCAGCAGTTCCCCACCCCGCATGGCCAGGAACAGTACGGCACGGTTTCAGGCAGCCGTCCCGTCACTCTGGACGATGTTTTGATTAAGACAGTGCTGACTTTCGGGACCCTCCTACTTTTCGGAGCCGGGGCCTGGGCGTTGACCGCAGCCAATCCGGGACTGGGCATGAGCGTGGCATTCGGCTCGATGATTGTGGCCTTGGTGTTGGGCCTGGTGAACTCGTTTAAGAGCCGTCCCTCTCCAGCCCTGATTCTGGGATACGCCGCTTTTGAAGGTGTCATGTTGGGCGGCATCTCCAGCTTGTTCGCCGCGCTTTATGACGGCGTGGTGATGAAAGCAATCGTGGCGACCCTGGTCACCACCCTGGTGATGCTGGTGCTGTTTAAGACCAAGGTGGTGCGCAACTCCCCGACCCTGATGCGAGTCGTCATGGTCGGCATGTTTTCGATTTTTGTGTTCTACCTGGGCAACCTGGCGGTCAGCCTCATCAACCCGGCCTGGTCTTTCTACGGCCCGAACGCCCCGACCATCGGCGGCTTCCCGCTGTGGATTATCGTCAGCCTCATCGCTATCGGTTTAGCGGCGTTATCTCTGGTCACGGACTTTGACTACATCGTCAAAGCGGTTGATAACGGGGCGCCCCAGGAAACCGCCTGGACTGCCGCTTTTGGCCTGATGGTGACCCTGGTCTGGCTTTACATTGAGTTCCTGCGGATTTTCGCGTTATTTGCGTCCGATAACTAGGTTCGTGTCCCAGAACTTCCGGAGTTTCGGGAGTTTCTGGCTCAGACACGAATCGGTTTCGCGTTTTCCCGCGGGTGGATTCTCCTCGTCCGGCCACAGAAGCTAGACTTAGAGAAAACGACTCACGGAATTGAGAGTAATGACTGTCAACATTCGCCCGCCTGAGGTTCAGGATGCCGCCGGCATGGGGGTGGCACACGCCCGCATGTGGTTGGCTAACTACGGCGAATTTATCGACGATAAATATCGCTCCCGCTTTGACGAGCCGACCCTGGTTGGTCAATGGCACAACCTGTTGACCTCGGATCCGGCAGGACGCCGTATCGCTGTTGCGGTCGAGCACGGCCGGGTGGTCGGCATCGCCATGACGGTTCAGACGGTACGCAACGAGCATGTCGCCCCGCCCGCCCGAGAACGGGAAGTTTCTATGCACTACCTAATGCCTGAATATCAGGGGCAAGGCTTGGGGCGGCGCTTGTTGGAATACGTGGTCGGTCCGCAGGAGCCAGCCCAGCTGTGGCTGCCTTCGGGATATCCCGGGGAAAAGCGAGCCCACCGGTTTTACCGCCGCGCCGGGTTCCTCTCGGACGGAGCGATGACCGGTCGCGAGGTCAACTACGGACTGGCCTTGAACCGGATGGTGCGCTGAGCGGTTATCCTTCCCCAGCTTTGCGCCCGCCCTGCCATATCGCGAAGTTCCCGGTGAGGCAGTAACCAGACTGTGACATCTTTTGACAACAACAAACAACCGAAAACGGAAGTGCGATGGAGAAAAAACCGTTATTGAACGCCGGAGCCGAGTTTAGACGCGGGTGGTGGCGCGAGGTCATTTCCCGGCGGGACACGCAAAATCGAGTTCCTAACTTTGACGGACTGGAGCCGACCGCTCCGCCCGAGGTGGAAAACGGCCCGAACTCGGCTTATGCGGTGTCGTGGCGGATTCGGGTGGCGGCCAGTTGGGCATGGCGTTTCCTGGTCATCATCGCGGCGTTGGGGCTGATTCTGTACGGAATCACGAAAGTTTCCATCATTTTCGTGCCCCTCGCGGTTGCCCTGTTGTTGACGTTGCTGCTGGAGCCGATGCATTTCCGGTTGCAAAAGTGGCATGTTCCCAAGACGTTATCCGCGGTCATTTCCCTGTTGGTGGGCGTAGGGCTAGTTGTGGCAATGATTTGGATTGCGACCTCCCAGCTGGCCCACGGCGCGCCCGCCCTGCTGGTCAAAGCCGGGGGCGGCTTCGACAAGGCTCTGGCGTGGTTGAGCGACGGTCCTCTGAATCTGGATCAGGCGCAAATTGATAAATATTTTAAAGAGCTGACCGCTCAAATCACCGCTTTTGCCACCAAGTATTCTTCCTCCATTGCGTCCTCGGCGCTGTCGGTGACTTCTTCGGTCGCCAGCGTGGTCACCACCATCTTGATTTCGCTGTTCTGCCTGTTCTTTTTCCTCAAGGACGGTCGCCAGATTTGGATTTGGTTGATTCGGATGCTGCCGGTTCCCGCCCGTGAGCCGGTTCACGAGGCGGCGATTCGCGGCTGGACCACGCTCAATGGCTACATTAGAGCCCAGGCGCTGGTGGCTTTGGTGGATTCCGTGTTTATTTCCATCGGGGCAGCGATTCTGGGCGCCGGGTCGATGACTATCCCGCTGGCTTTGCTCATTTTCATTGGCTCCTTCATCCCGATTGTCGGTGCGGTCACCACCGGGGCTATGGCCGTGTTGATTCTGCTGTTGGATAAAGGTTTCATGGCGGCCGTCATCATGCTGATTGTGATTTTGGCGGTGCAACAGATTGAATCCAACGTGCTACAGCCGATGCTGATGTCCAACGCGGTCAGTCTGCATCCGCTGGCGGTGCTGCTGGGCGTGACGGCAGGAACCTTCCTGGCTGGAATTATCGGAGCTTTGCTGGTGGTGCCGATTATAGCGTTCTGTAACACCGTGGTTCTGTACCTGACCGGGCACGATTCGATGCCGGAACTGTCCACTCGCCACGACCGTATCGGCGGGGCTGCCGGAACAGTTCACGCCCAGGTGGCCGCGTCCTACATTGGCGGGTCCAAGAAGGACACTGCGAAAGTCATGGAATCCCAGGAACTTTCCCGTAAACAGGCCGGCACGGCGGCTTCGTTCCCCGCGGATGGTTCGCCCGACCGGACTGGTGACGCCCCGGCCTTGTCGGACACCCCGGCTGGCAACGACCGGGCTGGTGACGGCCCGGCCACCCACACTGGTGATACCTCCGCAGCGAACCCTGACGACCCGGCCTTTCCCGAAAAACGCGAGCTGTAACCTCCTCACTGTCCCCGGCGCTGTGCCAGTCCCCCTAGACGACAGCGCTAATAAATTCTTGACATTTTGAAATGCTCTCTCATGCTTGGGTGTAACAGGAGTAAAAACGTGAGATGATAGGGGAAGTTGAGCCTTGCAGTCTGGGCTCGCTAAAGAGTCCCGACGATTGAGGTTGCGATGTCGCTGTTTGAGTATGACCAAGGTCACCTGATTCCGGCCCAGTTTGGCCATCCCGTAGGCCCGGAAGCCCAAGGGGAGATTCTGGATTCTATCCGCCGTCAGGTCCTCGAAGTTATTGCTCGCCCGCTTTTTCCCGTGACGTGGAACGATATGACTGTGACACCGGTGTCCGGGATGCCCGGAGAATTTGCGCAACCTGGGGCGTCGCCGGGGTCGGGGGTTCCTGGCACGGACGGGACAGCCAACGGTTTTCCCCAGGAGTCCCCGCGTTTGACCGCTTTGGACGGTTCCGGCCAGGTCGTGCTGGTCGAAGTGGTGAATCGGCTGGATTCCACAGGTTTGATTGCAGCTTTGGCGCGGCTCGGAGCCGTGTCGAACTTGGGATGGAACGATTTGGCTGCCGCTTATCCCGGCGGGGTCAGCGCTTTCCGTTCCGGTTGGACGCAATTCCGCGATGCTATGCCCCCGAACTTGGCGGCTGGACCGCGCCTGATTTTGGTCGCCACCGAGATTGACCCGGATGTGCGCCCCGCCTTGGATGCTTTGACCCCTTCGGGGCTGGAAGTCCATCATGTCAGTGTGCGCGAGATGTCCAATGGGCGCCGCTTCCTGGATGTGCAGCGGGTCGCGTCCTCGCTGTTCAGCCACGATACGAATCTGTTGGCGGGTCGGGGAGCTCGCATTCCCGCGATTACTTCCGCTACCGATGAGGATGTGCAAAACGTGGAGTTTATGGCATCTGAAGTGGATTCCAGTCCGGACCAGGTGCCGAGCGTAGGCTTTGCTGACCTGGCGACCCCGATGGCGACCAGTCCGGTTTCCGGGACGGCTGTGCCAGACGTAGAGCCCGCAGCCCCCGAAGTCGAGGCGGTTTCAGAGCCAGCGTCACTCGGGCCGGAGCCGGTAGCACCCGCCCTTGAGACTACGGAGGACAGTCCGAATCCAGTTGATGAACCCGAACTGCAAACCGGTTCAATCTCCCGCCATTCTATTATGGAAGCGGCCCGGGGTTCCGGGGTATCCCCGCTGGCTTCAGCAGAGGACGAAGAACCGGTTGAGTCGCTGTTCACCACCCATCACGGTAGCGTTGCCGAGACTGATGTACCGTCCTTCGCGGACATTATTTCCGGCACCGATACCGGAGAATTCCAGACAGCTCATCATTCCCACCGGGCTCCCGCTAGCGAACAGACCCTGGCTGCAGAGGCACAGGCGCAGGCCGGGAACGAGCCGGCGCAATCCGAGCAACCCGCCGAGTCGGCTAGCTGGGCAAACGCTGGCGATGCCGCGGCTTGGGAAACCGCCCAATCCCCGGAAAAGGCAGCAACCTCGGAGGAGTCCGGAGTGGCCCAATCTGACAGAACCGACCTGCTGAACCGTGATGCTGCCGGACTCAGTGTCATTGCCCAGGTGACCGGCGAAGATACGCCGCTCATTGCCCTGGTGAACTTTGATGGAAGCGCGGCCGAAGTCAACGCTACTCTCGCCGAGCGCGGGGTCATTATCCTTGAAGGCCGCGAATTTGACGATCCCAGCGAGGCGGCTCGCGAGCTCGGCCAAGATGTCGACGGTTGGGAGTTCTGGCATCTGGGCTTCATCGATGGTCCGACCCTCGCCGAAGCCCAAGCTGAAATCAATGCTGAAATCGAGCGCAACCGCTAGGCTTCATTCCACGTTATCCGGGGAATTTCGGGGTTGTTTGTTACCGGGGTTTCGGGGTGTGCGTGTCTTATAAGGGGAGAATAGCCGGGTAGCTGCCA